>CAZLGI010000033.1:0-6984 GCA_964558995.1 uncultured Carnobacteriaceae bacterium
TTCATCATATAACGACGTGCTAAAAAGAAGCCACCTACAGCTCCTAAAAGTACCCCAATAATTACGATTAAAATCCAAGCTCCTGTAGACATAAATAATCCTCCTTCCAAAAAGTCTCACCTATCAATTGTACAAGATAATAGACAAAAAATAAACAGCAAACCGTTGTTCTTATCAATATTTTTAATAATTAACAAATAAACCGAATTTATACGAACATCTGTTTGATTCTCTCTTTGTTCTATGATAAAATAAATTTATAAAATAATCAACGGAGATGATGTCCGAATGAGTAAAAAAGAAACGCGACAGGTAGAAATTTTACGCTGTATTTATACACAAGTTCAAGAAAAAGGTTACCCGCCGACTGTTCGTGAAATCGGAAACTCGGTCAATCTTTCTTCCACGTCCACTGTTCACGGCCATTTAGAAAGACTTGAAAAAGCTGGTTACATTTTTCGAGATCCAACAAAACCAAGAGCAATCGAAGTAACCAACGAAGGCTTAAAGAAGTTAGATATCAAAACCGATAAGATGCCACTATTAGGAGTTGTTACAGCTGGTGAACCAATTTTAGCTGTTGAAGAAGCAACTGACTTCTTCCCTATCCCACCGAACTTTGTCAATATTTCAGATGACTTATTCATGTTAAAAATTCGCGGTGAGAGTATGATTAAGGCTGGTATTCTTGACGATGATTCAGTTATCGTTAGAAAACAAGCTTCAGCAGAAAATGGCGATATCGTTATTGCCATTACAGATGAAGACGAAGCTACTTGTAAACGATTCTTCAAAGAAATCGACCACATTCGTCTACAACCAGAAAACGACGCAATGGAACCAATCCTCTTAAACAATGTCCAAATCATTGGAAAAGTTGTTGGCCTGTATCGTAGTCACGTTTATTAATAAGCTAAAAACTTCTACTTAATATGTAGAAGTTTTTTTGTTTATGTTAGAAACTTTCTGTGAAGGTTCCTTAAAAAGATATTTATTGAAATATTTCATTACTTTAAGCCACATGATTATCAGCAACCCTCTCTATTCTCAACACTTCGGTCGTGTATAGAATCAAGCCTAACAAAAGCAACCTCTCCGAATAGACTATAGGCTCCGAGTGATCCTGTAGCCAAGAAATCAACCTAGCAAGCGGCAAGGGACAAACGGCTGGCACCATCAATAATAACAACATTCAAACAAAAAAAGAGCCGTACGGCTCTTTTTTCTTAGTATTCCATTAAAGTGAAGATATCATACTTAGAGATTTTCTCTCTACCTTTTAAATCTAATAGCTCAATCAAGAACGCAAGTCCAACAACTTCGCCGCCTAATTTTTCAATTAGTTCAACTGTTGCTAAAGTTGTTCCACCAGTAGCTAATAAATCATCACAAACAAGAACTCTTTCTCCTGGAAGAACTGCATCAGCGTGAAGTTGTAACGTTGCTTCACCATACTCTAGACCGTAATCAACTTCAACAGTCTCACGAGGAAGTTTCCCTTTTTTACGAGCCATAGCAAAGCCGCTTTCTAGTTCAACTGCAACAGGACAGCCTACCATAAAGCCTCTTGCTTCAGGACCAACTACTTTGTCTATCTTTTTATCTTTTGCATATTCAGCAATACGCCTAATGGCTTCTTTATAAACTTCTCCATTTTGCATTAAAGGAGAAATATCACGGAATGTGACTCCCTCTTCCGGGAAATTCTCTACATCTGTAATATAATCTTTAAAATTCATTGTTACTTCCTCCTGGATTCATTTACTTTCCTGGTTATTAAACCATTCTTCTAACTCAGAAAAAGGACTATAAATGAATGTTTTCTCTGCTTCTATTTTTTTGACACGATTTTGGTAGGCTTCTGTATCTTCTAAGTTCATCCTAATCGGATTTTTTGTAGGATTCAGTACACCGTTATCAATTGTAACAAATTTTGCTTCTAAAAACACCGATATAATGAAAACGAGTAATTTTTTATCAATTTTTAAGTATTTAGCCAGTGCATCCAAGCGATTTCGTACATCCATATTTTCTCGTTGACGGAAGTATTTATAGACAAGTCCAAATTGCGCTTGAGTCGCCATCCCTTCGCCAACAATTGAATTGACTGGATAAGCGTAAATATAATAATTTTGAAACGAATGCTGACTTAAAAATCGACTTAAATAATCTTGATTTGTTGGGCAGTCTAAGATAACGAGCTGCTCATACTGTTCACTAAATGGTGGTATATCATCCGAACTCTCCAACAATACCGCAACAGAACTAGCGTCAAGATGATTCGCTACTTTTTCAAAAAATGCTTCATTAAAAAATAAGTAGACACTGTTTTTCCTTTCCAAAGAGATTGGATTGAATTTAGAACTACGACGATCAAAGTATTGAACTGAATCAACTTTAATATCTTTTAATTGAAATTGCGGTTTAGAGATATCACGCCATGTGTTAATTCCCAACTCACCAATCGCTGAAACGGTTTGGTTCGCTGTCAGGAATTCTGCTAGTGGACCTTGATTAAACCCAATGACATCTAATTGTTCCTTATTCTCCTGAAACATAAACTTTAAGTGCTTTTGGTCTGCGCCTATTTTCTTGACGTTTTGAACCGGAACATCCTTAAATCCAAAGACTGGTTTAGGATTATCGGTACCAAAAGGCTTCAGTAAATTAATTTCTTTTAAGAATGTTAAGTTAGCTTCTTCTAAACTTAAAACCTCATCAAGCTGAACTGTTACGCCTTTTTCAATTTCTTCTTCGAATGGTAATAGATAAACATTCAATGATTCAGTGAATTGAGCATGATTTTCAGCTTCAAGGCTCATACCAGCAGCCATCTTATGACCACCAAACTTCACTAATAAAGATGAACAAGCCAAAAGTGCTTCATAGAGATGAACGGCTTCGATACTTCTACCTGAACCTTTCATGATTCCAGTTTGCTCATTGTGATTAAGTAAAATGACCGGTTTTCCAGTATCTTCAACCAAGCGACTTGCGACAATGCCTAAAACACCTTCATGCCAACTTGCATCTGCTAAAACGATGATATTTGGTAGCTCTTCAAACGCTTCGATTTTCTCTGAAGCAGAAACATAAATATCATTTACGATGCCTTGGCGTTTTGTATTCGTTTCTTGAATGAAATCAACTAATTCAACTAATCGTTCTTCGTCGAATGACAATAACAATTCAACACCCGGTGCTGCATCGCCTAATCGGCCTAGAGCATTTAGTCGAGGTCCAATGAGAAAACCAATCGTTTCTTCATCGATTGTGTCGCTATTAATTGAAGCTTTTTCAAACAAAAGGTGTAAACCGATTCGTTCAGTTTGCTTCAACAATAATACACCTTGCTTAACCAACCAGCGATTCTCGTCTGTAAGAGACACTAGGTCAGCCACTGTTCCAATTGCAGCGAGATCAATTAATTGTGTTGGTATTTGTTCTAAAAGTGCAGCAGCAACTTTCAAAGCAACACCTGCTCCAGATAAATCACCAAATGGATAAGCTCCTTCTGGATGTTTCGGGTGAATAATAGCATGCGCTTGTGGCAAGGTGTCTGGTAATTCATGGTGATCAGTAATAATGACATCAATATTTTGCTGTGACATTAATTCAACTGACTCATGTCCAGTCACACCGTTGTCACAAGTAATGATTAATTCCGCACCTTCATCTACAAATGATTGAAACAGTGCTGGATTTGGTCCATAACCATCCGTAAAGCGATTTGGTAAATAGTAAGTCACGTTTCCACCTAACATTTCCAAAGCTTCGACTAAAATAGCAGTACTTGTAATACCATCTGCATCATAATCTCCAAAAATCATGATCGTTTCGCCTAGTTCAATGGCTTCTTTGATTCTCGAAACTGCCTTTTCCATATTAAATAATAAAAATGGGTCGTGAAATATTGGCTTGTCATCTTCTATGAAATCACGAATTTTTTCTGTCGTATCTAAGCCCCTGGCTACACACATCTTTATAAAAGCTTCACTATATGACGTATCTGCCTTTAATTTATCTAACTGACCATTATCAAAAGTTTGTTCTTTTATTTCCCAATTCATTTTAGCGTTTAACAATCGTAAATCCCCTCATTCTTATTCAAGATCACGAAAAAGAAACTTCGCTACTATCTTTAAGCGAAGTCTCCTTCTTCATCGGTCGTAAGATTATCCGAAATATCGGCCGTTTCGTGATTAATAGTAAACTGATTTAGTATTTCGTCTTCTAAATCTTTTATTACATTTTCTTTTGCAATTAAGAGTTCTTCATTCTTCGTTAACTTCGCTTCATACTCTTCTCTCACACGAGAAACAGATTCTTTTAATTGTTTCTCATGATCATCAACTTGTCTACGCAAGCCCTTCATTTCTTTTTTCGTGTGTGCGGTTGAGGTCGTTGAAACGATTAATGTTAAAACCGATCCTAATAACAGTGAAATCACAATAATAATAATTAAAGGAGCAATGACTTCGCCAAAGCCAAAATTAACGGGAACACTCTCCACGTTTAATACAGAAAACATTATTATGATGAGAACTAATACTATACCAACGATTAATCGCCATTGATTTTTCATATCTCTACACCCTTATCATGTTTGTTTTTTAATCTGTTTCTTTGGTCAAATGAATATCAAATTCATCATAGTCATTTACCAGTTTTGTATTTTCAAAAACTGACTTAGCATCTTTTTCTAACTGAGCAAAATCTTTCCCAATGTAACGAGAGCTAATATGTGTTAAATAGAGTGCTTTAACATTTGCTTTTTTCGCAATTGTCGCAGCATCCATATTAGTCGAATGAAAATAATCGTAAGCAATTTTTTGATTATCTTTTGAAAAAGTAGACTCGTGAACGAGGACATCAGCATTTTCAGCTAAAGTGATACTGTTTTCTGTTCGCCTTGTGTCGCCTAAAATAGTGACAATTCGGCCTTTTGTCTCTTTTCCAAGGTAATCTTTCCCATCAATCGTTCTGCCATCTGGCAAAGTCACAACTTCGCCATTTTTCAGTTTTCCGTAAAGAGGCCCAGCTGGTACTTTATCTGCCTTTAGTTTATCAACTAGCAATTCTCCTGCGTATGGTGCTTCCTCAATTCGGTAACCATAGGACGTAATACCATGTGACAGCTTCGCGCATGTTACTGTGAAATGGTCATCAGAATAAATGACACCTTCTTTTTCGATTTCATGGAAGAAAATAGGATATCTCAAGTGTGATTGTGACACTCTCATACTTGTCAAAACAAAATCCTTTATTCCTTTTGGCCCATAAACCGTTAGTGGCGTATCGCCGCCTTGGAAGGCACGACTACTCAAAAAGCCAGGCAAACCAAAAATATGATCACCGTGAAGATGGGTAATAAAAATTTTATTTACTTTTCGAGGTTTCAATGTGGTTTTTAGAATACGCTGCTGCGTTCCTTCGCCACAATCAAACAACCAAATTTCATTGCGTTCATCTAACAGCTTTAAAGCTAAGCTACTTAGATTACGGACCGTTGAAGGTACGCCCGCTCCTGTTCCTAAAAATTGTATTTTCATTTATCTGACACTCGTTTCATTTTTTCCTTTTTAATCGACAAACTCGAACTCATAATCCATAATGCGAACAATATCGCCATCTTGAGCGCCACGTTCACGTAGTTTTTCATCGATACCCATACCTCTTAATTGACGAGCGAAACGCATCGTACTTTCATCATGGTCGAAGTTCGTCATCTTGAATAATTTCTCAATACGTGGACCACTTAGGATCCATGATGCATCTGCATCGCGAGAGATCATTGTGTCATCATCGTCCAATTCATAAAGAATCGATGTTTCTTCTTCGTCTTCAAGGACAAGAGGGAATTCGTCTGTTGTTTCTACTAATTCAGCTGTGTAGTTTAACAATGGATCTAGCCCTTTGTTCTGATAAGCAGATATTTCAAAAATTGGTGGCATGTTATCTTCCCCATATTTTTCAGCAAGCTGCTCTTTGAAAAGAACTAACTCTTCTTCAGCATCTGGCATATCCATCTTATTTGCAACAATAACTGTTGGGCGATCTAATAATTGTAATTGGTAACTTTCTAATTCAGCGTTGATTGTTTCATAATCTTCAAACGGATCGCGTCCTTCCGTTGCTCCCATGTCAATGACATGAAGAATAACACGTGTACGTTCGATATGACGTAAGAATTGAATACCCAAACCAACACCTTGCGATGCCCCTTCAATTAATCCAGGTAAGTCTGCCATAGCAAATTGAATCCCGTTAGGTGCTTGAACCATTCCTAAGTTAGGAGTCACAGTTGTAAAGTGATAAGCTCCAATTTTAGGTTTTGCTTGAGAAACCACTGAAAGAATGGTTGATTTTCCAACTGATGGGAAACCAACTAAACCAACATCAGCAATAATTTTTAATTCTAATTCTAAAACAAGTTCTTCTCCTGGCTCACCGTTCTCAGCCATTTCTGGAGCAGGGTTTCTAGGTGTGGCGAATTTGATATTCCCTCGTCCGCCTCGTCCGCCTTTTGCGACAACTAATTGTTGCTTCGGTTCGGTTAGGTCACCTAAAAATTCTTTCGTTTCTGCATTTTTAATAATCGTTCCTGGTGGTACCTTTACGATCATATCATCTGCTGACTTACCATACTTTGATTTACTCATTCCATTTTCGCCAGGTGTTGCTCTGAAGTGACGGTTGTATCTGAAGTCTAGTAGCGTACGTAGGCCTTCATCTACTTCGAAAATGATGCTGCCACCTTTTCCGCCATCTCCGCCTCCTGGTCCGCCAAACGGTACATACTTTTCACGAATAAAAGCAACCATACCGTCTCCGCCTTTACCAGCCTTAACGTTCACTTTTGCGTGATCTAAAAACATTGACATAAAATGTCCTCCCTGAAACTACCTTTAAGCGGTGTCTCTAGCTTTTCTTTTTATATTTATTTTAATAATCTGTCATTATGTCTTAATTTAACACAATTTG
>CAZLGI010000033.1:6994-12760 GCA_964558995.1 uncultured Carnobacteriaceae bacterium
GCCCTTATAATGCCTTTTTATACAAGACTTTTTATTTTTATAATAAATCCTAATACTACTAATAAATATACAAAATCTACAATATTTTTTGTTTTTATAGCCGATATAGCTAAACCACATACAAATAATACTAAAACCAACACAACTATTTTTTTCATTTTTTTCTCCTTTAAAATACGTGTTCTTTAGTACTGCAATGTCATTATATCTTAATTTAACACAATCCGACCTATTCATAAAGAATTATCGTAGTATTTCTTATTTAAAAGTCTGAAAAGCGGGAAGTTCCCGCTTTTCTGCTTATTTAATAATAAGTTTTCGAACATCGGCAAAACTAATGATTTTTTCTGCTAATTTCGCTAGCATAGCTAAGCGATTATGACGGACTGCGTCATCTGGTACCATGACCATATTTTCTTCAAAATAAGCGATGATATATGGCTCTAAAGTTTTCAAAGCATCATACTTTTCTTCGATTGATGCTTTATCCCAAATCGTTTCAAGATGATTAATTTGAACATATAAGTTTTTCTCACTTGGTGTTTCAAATAAATCAACATTGATAGTATAACCTGTCTCTGCTTTTATTGAAATATTAATGACACGTGATAGAGCTTCAATCACATCTTTGAAGTCTACGTCATTTTGATGACTTTGCAATTCAGTTGCGTTATTCAATAGTAGATGTAAATTATTTTCGGAACTAGTTAAGATTGACTCTTGAATATCATGAGAAATACGCTTCTTTTGTAGATTTTGTTGAATACGTGCCTTAACGAATGACATTAAATTAGTCATAACTTTTTCATTATGAGCTGCTTCTTTAATACCATAAACAGTGGTTAAAGCATTGCTCAAGAATGCATAGAAATCAAATGAACCAAATGACTGATCATACGTATCAATCATTTCAACAATTCCAATCATTTGACGTCTCAATGCATACGGGTCATTCGAACCAGTTGGAATCATATCGTAGATAAAGAAACTAATGATACTATCTAATTTATCAGCTGCGGCAAGAACTGCTCCTACTTTTGTTTCTGGTAATGCTGACTCACTTGATAATGGTAAGTAATGCTCACGAATGGCAGCAGCAACAGCTGGGTTTTCACCATGCAATAAGGCATATTCCTCACCCATTTTACCTTGTAACTCAGGAAATTCAGAAACCATATTAGAAACTAAATCAAATTTATAAATTTGAGCCGCTCTTTGTAAGTTGGCTGTTTCTTCTTCCGAGAAGCCAGCTAATTCAGCCAGTTTATTAGCTAAAATTGCTGTACGATTCATTTTCTCTGTAATCGATCCGATTTTAGCGTGGAAAGAAACATTTGCTAACTTGTCCATTGAGCTTTCGATTGTCATTTTCTTATCTTCTTCATAGAAGAACAAGGCATCTTCCAAACGAGCCGTCAGAACTTTTTCGTTTCCTCGTTTAACCGTTTCGATATACTCAGCATTTCCGTTTCTTACTGAGATGAAATATGGTGCAAGACTCCCATCAGCGTTCATGACACTGAAGAAGCGTTGATGCTCTCTCATCGAAGTAGTTAGAACTTCTTCTGGTAAAGATAAGTACTTCTCATCAAATTCTCCGTAAAAAGCTGTTGGATATTCAACTAAAGAGACAACTTCTTCAAGTAAGTCTGCATCTACTGAAATATGCCAACCGTGCTCTTGCTCTAATTCTTTCATTTGCTCTAAAATCATCGCTTTTCTTTTTTCTAAATCAGTGATAACAAACTCTTTTTCTAAAGCTGCTTCATAGTCTATTGCGTTAGCGATTGTAGCTGCTTCTCCAAGGAAACGATGACCTTGTGATACTCGACCTGATTGAACGTCTAATAAGTTAAATGGCACAATCTCGTCACCTAATAGAGCAACAATCCAGTGAATCGGACGAATATATTCAAAGGAATGATCTGACCAGTGCATCGTCACAGGGAAATGCATGGATGTAATCACATCTGAAAGGTTTTTAAGCACATATCCCGTTGACTTGCCCAGCATTTCTTTGTTTGCGTAGATGTAGTCAACACCTTTTAAGGTTTCAAAATAAAGGTCGTCAACGTCTACACCTTGGCCTCTTGCAAAACCAGTTGCAGCTTTTGTCCAGTTACCTTCTGCATCTTGTGCAATTTTTCTAGCTGGGCCTTTTGCTTTTTTAACTAAGTCAGATTGTTTGTCTGCAATCTCATTGACTAAAACAGCAAGTCTTCTTGGCGTTGAAAAAATTTCGATGTCTTTGAATTCGACTCTGTTTTCAACTAAAAAGTCTTGCATGCGTTCTCTCAGTTGTTCACTGCTTGCTCGCACAAATCTTGCCGGAATTTCTTCAAGCCCAATTTCTAATAAAAGTGATTGTTTCATTTCGCGGCCTCCTTCAATAATTCTGCTCGTTTCTCATCATCTAATAGCGGGTAGCCTAGTTCTTCTCTTTTTTCAACAAAGGCTTTGGCTAGTTTACGAGCCATATCACGAATACGCCCGATAAAACCAGCACGGTCTGTTGCAGAGATAACCCCTCTTGCATCCAATAAGTTAAACGCATGCGAACATTTCAACACGTAATCATAAGCTGGGTGAACCAAACCATTTTCAATTTGTTTCAAAGCTTCTTCATTATATGCTTCAAACAATTTGAATAATAAATCTGGATTACTTTCTTCAAAAGAGTATTTAGAATGCTCATATTCAGGTTGTGAGAAGATTTCGCCGTATTTAACGCCTTCAGCCCAATCTAAATCGTAAACATTGTCAACATCTTGAATATATGAAGCTAGTCGTTCGATTCCATATGTCAATTCACTTGTTACTGGGTTACAAACTAATCCACCCACTTGTTGGAAATAAGTAAACTGTGTTATTTCCATTCCATCTAACCAAACTTCCCAACCTAAACCAGCACAACCAAGAGACGGGTTCTCCCAGTTATCTTCAACAAAACGAATATCATGTTTCAAAGGATCTATGCCTAGAGCTTCTAAACTTTTCAGGTAAAGTTCTTGAATATCTTCTGGTGATGGCTTCATCACTACTTGAAATTGGTGATGTTGGTACAGACGGTTTGGGTTTTCACCATAACGGCCGTCATCAGGACGACGCGAAGGTTCAACGTAAGCTGCATTCCAAGGTTCTGGACCGATTGCACGCAAAAACGTGTAAGGACTCATTGTCCCAGCACCTTTCTCTGTATCGTATGCATTTAGTAGCATACAACCTTGATCCGACCAATAGTTTTGTAGGATCTGAATCATTTTTTGAATCGTGATTTTCTTTTCCATCATTCTGACTCCTTCTTTTTTGTCTTTGACAGGGATTTATTTAATTTTGGACATAAAAACTCGTCCCATGTCGCGATTAAGCAACATAGGGACGAGTTTTGTCTCGCGGTTCCACCCTACTTCTGGAAAATCCAGCTCTTCTTTTGTAAAACTCAGATGTGCCTTTCCAAATCATGCTTCCTTGTTTGGCTTCCACCTACCCAAACTCGCTTCTAAGGACTCATGTTTGTACTCTCATCGTCATCGTTTCTATTTTATGTATATGACTAATAGTAATCACGAAGAATTATAAAGTCAAGTAAAAGTCATACATATCGCTCATTATATGTCTTCTTTTTCTTTTTTCCTTACAATTTTTAATGAATTTTCCCATTCATACATTTGATCAATGTATGATTTGCTCTTTAATTTAATACCGACATACTCATCAAAGAAGTAATCAATCAATACTCGGATTGCTTGTTTCGTATCCTCTTTTAATGAAATGGTATTTACTTGTTCAGGTTTAATTTTTTGAAATAGATTACAGAAGTGAATCGCAGCGGGTTGACTATGCAAGCGATGTGGGTCTTCATGTAGATGCCTTTGACATAAGACGCCTGAAAAACGACTTGAATAATCAAAGGGGCCTTCAGGATTTCCACAAATAGCACATTTACTTAAATTAAACTCTGCACCAAAGTAAGTAAAAAGATTCATTTCGTAAATGTTCATAATAATCTCAGAATCTAATTTCTTATCTAATTGCTGATAGCTTGATAGAAGTAGCTGAAACAAACCCTTATTGATAACTCGATCTTCTATTGCAGCATCTGATAGGTTCGCAAAATAAGTAGCATAGGCATTTGCATAGATATCTTGTTGAACTGATGTAAAGTTTTCAAGCTCTTTGTAGTCCTTTAGAAAACATAGGCCATCATCTTTAATATTACCAATGTAGGTCGCATGAGTAAAAGGTAATAAAGCTGCTTTCATTGGATGATTAGATTTATAGTAATTGCGGATAAAAAACATTCTTTTACCGTACTCTAACGTAAATATTTTTACTAGAGCATCGTTTTCTTTATGTTTTCGAATCGAGATAACGATGCCTGAAAAGGTTTGAAAGGCCTCTTTATTCATAGTCTTTCTGACGGTAACCATAATCTTGCAAGTACGTTTGTTTATCGCGCCAATCTCTTTGGACTTTTACCCAAAGTTCTAAGTAAATCTTGTCACCCAACATTTGTTCAATATCTCGTCGTGCACGCGTCCCAATTTCTTTAAGCATCTTACCGCCTTTACCGATAATCATGCCCTTCTGACTCGCTCGATCAACGATAATCGTTGCATGAACATGAATTTTATCATCTTCATTTCTCTGCATCGATTCAACGACAACCGCAACTGAATGTGGAATCTCGTCTCTTGTTAAATGTAAGACCTTTTCTCGAATAAATTCAGAAACAATAAAATACTCTGGGTGATCGGTAATATGATCATCTGGATAGTATTGTGGTCCTACAGGTAAGTAACCTTTAATCGTTTCAAGCATTTCTGGCACGTTATTTCCTTGTGTTGCTGAAATAGGAATCACTTCATCAAATTCCAATACAGAAATGTAATCTGTAATAATTTTTAATAAATATTCTGGTGAGATTTTATCAATTTTATTAATGATTAAGAACTTTGGCGTTTTAATATTTGCCAATTTCTCCATAATAAAGTTATCTCCGCCGCCACGTTTTTCTTCAGCGTTAACCATGAACAGAATAATATCCACTTCGTTAAAAGTACTATACGCACTTTTTAGCATGAAATCGTTTAATCGATGGGATGGTTTATGAATACCTGGTGTATCGATGAAAACCATTTGAGCCTCATTTGTTGTGATAACCCCTTGGATCTTGTTACGAGTCGTTTGAGGTGTGTCACTCATGATTGCTACTTTTTGACCAACAACGTGGTTGAGTAAAGTTGATTTCCCAACGTTTGGTCTTCCTATAATTGATATAAAACCTGATTTAAATTCTTCTGCGTTTCTCATGTTGTTCATTCCTCCTTATAAAAAGCGGGTAATAATTTTAGGGATAAAGATAAGCGCAGCTATAATCGCAGTAAAACTCGCCGTTACAAGAACAGCCGCTGCTGCAATGTCTTTAGCTTTTTTTGCCAATGGGTGAAATTCATAGTTGGTTACCATATCGACAACTGTTTCAAAAATAGTATTGATAAATTCCATAATAATAACTAAAAAAATACAAGTGATAACCATGACCCATTCCCAAAGTGCAATGTTAAAATACCAGCCTAGAAGTAGTGGGACAATACCCAAACCAACATGCCTCTTCATATTATGCTCTTCTTTAATAATGGTTTTAACACCATTGAACGCATGCTTAAAAGAAGCGACAAATTTAACGTTTTTCCAAGCGTTAGCTTTTGCTCGTTTATTCTTCTCTTTTGAGTCCATATGCATCTAATATCTCTTTCTGCAGAC
>CAZLGI010000034.1:0-1645 GCA_964558995.1 uncultured Carnobacteriaceae bacterium
TTAGCTGATGCGATCACTGAAGATACGGCAGCTGTTGTCATTCAATATCCTAACTTCTTAGGAACAATTGAAGATTTACGTGCTGTGAAAGAACTTTTGAAAGACCACAAAGCTCGTTTTATCGTAATGGCTAATCCACTTGCATTAGGAATTCTAGAAGCACCAGGGAAATTAGGTGCAAATATCGTTGTTGGAGACACACAACCTTTTGGCCTACCAATGTCTTATGGCGGTCCTCACTGTGGCTATTTCTCAGTGAACAAAAAGGATATTCGTAAAGTTCCAGGACGTATGGTTGGAGAAACCGTCGATCAAGAAGGTAAACGTGGCTACGTCTTGACCTTGCAGAGTCGTGAACAGCACATTCGTCGTGAAAAGGCGACCTCTTACATGAGCTCAAACCAAGCGCTAAATGCTTTAGCATCAGCTGTTTGTATGGCAGCTTTTGGCAAAGAAGGCGTCCAAGAAATGGCACAACTAAACTTAAATAAAGCTGGTTATTTATCAGATGAATTAGCAAAAATTGGTTTGCCAACTTATAATAAAGGCAGCTTTTTCAATGAATTTGTTGTTGAGTTACCAGTTTCAGCCAAGGAAGCAAACGCGCACTTACTAGAGGCTGGCATCATTGGCGGCTATTCCTTAGCAGAAGATTATGACTTACCAAATCATCTGTTAGTGTGTGCAACTGAAAAACGAACAAAAGCTGAACTCGATCAGTTTGTGAATGTGTTGGGAGGTTTAACTAAATGACAGAAATTAATCCAGTGATTTTTGAACTAAGTCGAAGCGGTCGAACAAGTTACAGCTTCTCAAAAAATGATGTCCCAGAAAAAACAGTACCTGAAGCATTTCAAAGAGAAGTGCCTGCAGAGTTACCGGAAATTAGTGAACTACAATTAATGCGTCACTACACACGACTGTCAGAAAATAACTTCGGAATTGAAAATGGCTTTTATCCATTAGGGTCATGTACGATGAAATATAATCCTAAAATTAACGAAGTGACTGCTCGTTTAGACGGTTTTGCGAATATTCATCCTTATCAACCTCAAGATACGGTTCAAGGTGCCTTGCAGTTGATGTATGAACTTCAAGAAGACTTGAAGGAAATTACTGATATGGATGCCATTTCCTTACAACCAGCAGCCGGCGCTCATGGTGAGTGGACAGGCTTAATGATGGTTCGCGCTTATCATGAGAAAAATGGTGAAACGAATCGGACAAAAGTATTCGTACCAGATAGTGCACACGGAACAAATCCATCCAGTGCTTATATCGCTGGATATGATGTTGTCAGCATTCCAACTAACGACGAAGGGCTAGTTGACTTAGCTGCTTTAGAGGAAAAAATTGGCGATGATACAGCCGCATTGATGTTAACAAACCCAAATACATTAGGCCTTTTTGAAAAAGATATTGTCGAAATTGCCGAATTAATTCACGGGGTAGGCGGACTACTGTATTATGACGGGGCGAACTTGAATGCGATTATGTCGAAAAGTTCACCAGGTTTGATGGGCTTCGATATCGTTCACTTGAATTTGCATAAAACGTTCAGTACCCCACATGGCGGAGGCGGACCAGGCGCTGGCCCAGTAGGTGTAAAAAAACATATTATACCGTTCCTTCCAATTCCACGTGT
>CAZLGI010000034.1:1655-11829 GCA_964558995.1 uncultured Carnobacteriaceae bacterium
ACTGGGCGATGATTTTGTGCTTGAATCAAATCACCCCGAATCAATCGGTCGGGTAAAAGGGTATTACGGAAACTTTGGCGTGCTTGTTCGTGCGTATACATATATTCGTACAATGGGCCCGATTGGATTAAGAAAAGTATCTGAAGGGGCAGTGCTACACGCGAACTATTTAGCGAAATTGCTTCAAGCAGAATACGATTTGCCGTATGACGTGATTTGTAAACATGAATTTGTCTTATCAGGAAAAAGACAGAAGAAAATTGGCGTTCGAACGTTAGATATTGCCAAACGCTTACTCGATTTTGGGTTCTATGCACCCACTGTGTATTTCCCATTGATTGTGGAAGAAGCGATGATGATCGAACCAACCGAAACCGAGTCGAAGGAAATGCTAGATGAATTTGCTGCAGCAATGAATCAAATTGCTAAGGAAGCGCGTGAAAATCCTAAGCTTGTTCAAGAAGCGCCGCATGATACACCTGTTCGCCGTCTTGATGAAACACGAGCAGCAAGACAAATTAAAGTGAATTATTTTGCTGAGTAAATAAATAGATTGTGATCGATGCGAACATCGTTGTACGTTTAAGTTTAACGGCAACGATGTTTTCTCGAGCCAATGAATAGTCAATGTGTAGAACGTTGTATATAATTAAACTTATAGATTTGAAAGGAGCGTGCAAAATGGCTAGAGAAAAGAGACATATTCCAGGCGTTATATCAGAATTAAGACGTGATATTATAGAAGTTCCCGAGGTTATTACGAAGTGTAGTGGCATTAATATTAATGGCCGAAAGTTGAAATCATTAATCTTTACCACTGACATCGCAATCATTTGTAATACAGATGCCGATGCCGTTTTAGCTGTGTATTCCTTTACTCCACACCCAGGAATTATCCAGGCAATTTCATCGGTGGCATCGATGCCCGTTATCGCAGGTGTCGGTGGTGGCAAAACACAAGGACAGCGATCGGCAAATATTAGCCTTTTTGCCGAATCACTAGGCGCCATAGCGGTTGTTGTGAATGCTCCAACCCCAATCGAGACAATTCGTATTATTAATGAAACAGTTGATGTCCCAGTTATTGCTACCATTGGATCCGATTTAACAGATATTCAAGAACGCTTGGATGCAGGAGCCGATATTCTAAATGTGAGCGGAGGCTTAAATACTGTAGAAATGGTTCGCAAAATTCGTGAAGACTATCCAAACTTACCAATCATCGCGACAGGCGGTAAGACCGACGAACAAATTTTAGCGACGATTGAAGCAGGCGCAAATGCCATTTCATATACACCACCATCCATTGCCGATATTTTTAAGGAGAAGATGGATATCTATCGTCAAGAAGTAAAAGAAGATTTCGAGTCAGACTAAGCAGAAGCCTTTCATCTTAATTGGTGAAGGGCTTTTTTGATTGAATTTGTCCTGTTTTGGCTAAAAGTGGACAAACTAGATTAAAATAATCCACGAGTCATTCAACCACAAGCCTCTCCTCTAAAGACAAAATGATCACTTTAACTGTTGACATCTCAGTGTACCGAACGTATAATACACTAACAGGAACAATTTTTTTACTCATCGTGTACTAACCAATTAATACACTTTCGAAGAAGAGAGGTGTCATTCATGGAATTTAATCGTCGTAGTCCGATTTATATGCAAATTATAACTTATTTTAAGGAACAGATTGCTAGTGGGGAATATTCTCCTGGTAGTGAGGTTCCCTCGAGGCGTGAGCTAGCGGTGCAATTCAAAATTAACCCCAATACAGCTCAGCGTGCATACAAGGAAATGGAGGAACAAGGTTTGATTTACACAGAAGGAAATTCTCCAAGTAAGATTACTGAGGATAAAACCCTAATAAAAGACTTGCGAATGGCTTTGGTAGATGATGCCTTAGTCGAATTATTATCGATAGCGAAACAATTAAATGTATCCGTGGCAGAAATTACGTCACGAATTGAAGAGAAATATCAGGAGGATGAAACAAATGATTGAATTACGCGATGTCCATAAAAAATTCGGACGTAAAAAAGTTCTAAACGGCGTATCCTTTACGATTAAACCAAATGAAATTACATCGATAACTGGGGTGAATGGAACAGGGAAGACCACCCTTATGAATTGTATGATGCGCTTAATGCCAGTAGATAAAGGAATTATTTTATTAGATGGAGAAGAAGTGAATGATGATTCTTTTGAAAAAATCTCTTATATTGCCGACAGCACGACAATGCCTGGGACAATGACCATTCAAGAGGCAATTGATTTCATGACTGTTCACTACAAAAGTTGGAACCAAGCTAAAGCCGATGAATTAATGAGCTTCTTTAAATTAAAGCCGAACGAGAAAATCAAAGCTCATTCAAAAGGAAATCAAGCTAAAATTAATTTCTTATTAGGCTTATCTTTAGATGCTGACTATTTTCTGATGGATGAACCATTATCAGGTATCGATATTTTCGCTCGTGAACAGATTCTGGAAGTATTTACGAGTAAGTTCGTGATGGACAAAGGAGTTCTGTTAGCAACACACCATCTAGATGAAGTCGAAGTTTTAGTCGACCGCATCATTATGTTAAATGACGGCGAGATTAAACGAGACTTTTATGCAGAAGAAGTTCGTGAAAAAGAAGGGAAATCCATCATAGATGTTATGAGAGAGGTGTATCAGGGATGAAGAAATTTACTGATTTATTAGTCCATGAATTGGAACGTGTGAAAAACCTTTACTTACTTTTAATTGCCGCCATCACAGCCTTACAAATTGGAACAATCTTTATCGTTCGTCGTAACTACCTAAACCTTTTAAGTGACTTCCAAAAAAACCAGGAAGGGAACATCATCGACTTTTTAGATCAATGGGGATCCATTTCTTTTCTAGATGTAACGGACCACACCGGATATTTATTTTCGCTCTTTATAGGCATATTCTCACTAGTGATTTACGCATTCGTTATTTGGTATCGTGATTGGATTGGAAAAAACAATCTATCTTATCGCTTATTAACTTTACCAGGGCCACGCTTAAGTATCTTTTTTGCAAAAGTGACGACAATCCTATTTATGATGTTTGGTTTACTGGCGATTCAATTGATCTATATGTACTTAGGTGATGAGGTATTAAGGTTGCTTATCCCAACGGAATTGTACGTTGAAACAAGCGTCGCATCATATAGCGTCATGAATCCAATTTTACTTTTCATCCTACCACTAACGATTGTTGATTTTATCCTACATTATTCGATTGGAATCACGGCTCTATTAATTTTTACCATGTTCATTTTACTTGAACTAAGTTACAAAATTAAAGGCATTATCATGAGCCTCGCAATCCTCGCAGGCGGCGTCTTAATTGCCTATATTATTACAATGACCAGAGTCATGAGATATTTGTTCAATGACGAGATTTTAGTACTGGTTCTTTTACTGTGTGTCGTTATTAGCGGTCTTGCTATTTTCATTAGTCGTAAACTACTAGAAAATAAAGTATCGGTTTAAAGGAGGGGAAAACATGAAAAACAAAAAACGAATTATCTTGGTATCTAGTTTAGCATTCGGAGTCATTTTATTAGCTCACTACATTAGACCGATTATGTCACAAGCAAAAGCAACTGATTTTGAAATGACAACTACACGTGGCGATGAAGATTCGCTCGATAATCTGACGTTCTTCGGTTATGTTTTTGACGAACAAGCACAAACAGATCGTAACGTAGCGATCACGGTAGATGAAACAAACTATTTAAGCCATCCGTTATTCGAGTCGATGTACACGGAAGAGTCTCATACAACAACACGCCTACGCTCTAAAAATAAATCATTTATTCGTGGAAAAACCCTTTATAGAGGGGAATTGGCAGAGAGTAAGGACTATCTAGTTTTTATCGAAAATAATTATAATTATTTTTCAGATACAGAACTAGAAAAAACAATGGCACTGCCGGTGGATATTCTTGATAAAAACGCAGATAAAGAGACAGCAACTGAACTTGTGATTGAGTCAGAAAAACCGATTTTACAAGCATATATCTCAAAAAGTCTAATCGCTGGCAACTATCTAGTGGCCGAAGCTTTTGTTATGGAAGAATCCTACGAAGAAGAGGCTGTTTTAATTGTTTATGATTTACAAAAACAAGAACAAGTTACCCAATTTGATAAGCAAATGAGTGACATATTTTGGAGATATGGCAGTACAACTGATTATTATTTACTTGATGAAGCAACCGACAAAATGCTTTCAATCGATACGACCTATGATGACTCTCAAATGGGAGAAGAAACGAACGGCTCGTTTAATTGGGATGAGGCAATTGTACGAGAGTTCTCAATTTATGATTTGAAGACAGGAGCAAAAGAAGTTTTAGAGGTACCTGTATTATTCGATCTGATTCAAAAAAGTTCATTTTATGCAAAAGATGGAATGATTTATAATATCTCCCATTCGCCAGGTAAATTTAACATCTTAGTTTATGATACACAGACACAGAAACTTGATGAACTAACTGAGATTTATGTCGATGAATCAGTATTCGGCGATCTTGACAAAGAAGTCCGCATGCATTTTTATGGAGACAGGGTGCTAATGACACAACAATGGATTATGAGTGATAGTGATCCAATGGGAATCCTCTTGTTAGATTTAGTTAATAAAGAAGTGATTTTCGAAGGTACAATGAATATGGAAGAAAATGATGCAGACAAGAGAATGTTTCTAGATGAACTTTTAATTGAGGAGGTGGATGGATGAGATTCAATCGCATTCATCACGTCGCAATTATCGCTTCTGACTATGAAAAGTCAAAATATTTTTACACGGAAATTCTAGAGTTACCAATTATCAATGAACATTACCGCGAAGAAAGAAACTCTTATAAACTGGATTTAAGTGTGGGAGACATGCAAATCGAACTGTTCTCCTTTCCCAATCCACCTGAACGCATAACCAATCCCGAAGCAGCCGGCTTACGCCATCTCTGTTTCCAAGTTGATGATATTGACGAGGCGGTTCATTGGTTGGAAGAAAAGAATATTAGCTGTGAACCAATTCGAACAGATGAACTCACCAAAGGACGCTTTACCTTTTTCAGAGATCCTGATCATTTACCAATTGAATTGCACGAATAATCAAAACCAGCCGCATGAGAAGATCATGCGGCTGGTTTTTCGAATGGTAGGAATTTCGTATTTAGTTGAACAGTCAAATCTTCCTTTTCCAAAAGCCAATTCTCGATTTTGCTTTTTTTACAAATCACTTCAACAGTGATAGAATTATGTTATTAAAATAGACATATAGGAGGAAAGTTTGTGCAAAGAAAAGAACGATCACTCTCCTTGTATTGGACGCTTTTGAAATCAACATTTGTCTTAAGTGCTTTTACAATTGGTGGAGGTTACGTCATCGTACCACTGATGCAAAAGAAATTTGTTGAAGAATTAGGTTGGATTGATAAGGAAGAAATGCTGGATCTCGTTGCTTTAGGCCAATCAATGCCTGGCGCGCTAGCAATTAACACTTCCATATTGGTTGGCTACCGGATTTCGGGGATTTTAGGAGCCTTTGTGACAGTCTTAGGAACAGTCAGTCCACCACTTTTAATCATTACAATTATTTCATATTTCTATCAAAACTTTAGAGATAATGCCTTTATAGATGCTCTGATGTTAGGCATGCAAATTGGTGTTGTCGCCGTTATTTTGAACGTTGTTTACAACATGGCAAAAGACGTTTTCGAAACGAAAGATATAATTAATGTATTAATTCTACTCGGTGCCTTTATTGCCGGTTTTATTTTTGAGGTAAATGTTATTTTAATTATTTTGGTTGCTGGGGTATTGGGCTATCTGAATAATATGGTCAAACTGAAGAGGAGGAACGCTTAGTATGGTATATTTAGAACTCTTCTACGCCTTCTTCAAAATCGGTTTATTTACAATCGGTGGCGGCTATGCGTCATTACCACTTATTGAAAATGAAGTTGTTCATAACCAAGGCTGGCTGACACTTCAAGAATATATGGACATCGTCACGATTTCCCAAATTACACCAGGACCAATCGCGATAAACTCGGCAACCTTTGTTGGAACTAATGTCTCGGGCTTCATGGGATCGATTGTTGCGACGATGGGAACAATCGCACCATCTGTCATCATAGCACTAATTTTAGCGAAAATTTACTATACTTATCGAAACGTTGATTCGATGCAAGGTATTTTAATGGGCTTACGTCCAGCAGTTGTAGCTTTAATTGGATCTGCAGGTGCATCATTAATGGTCGTTGCACTTTTTGAAACGGGCGGTCTCTCGCTTTTGGGCTATGACATCAATCTCGTTGCAATTTTGATGATGATTACAGCGTTTGTTGCGTTACGTAAATATAAAGTCGATTCAATTTTAGTCATTTTCCTATCAGGAATCGTAGGTGTTATTCTTTCCTTTACAGGTATTTTATAAGAAAGGGGCAAGAGCAATTTGGCCTACAAACATAAACCCGTTAAAAAGTGGATCGGGCTCCCTGCCACTCGTTTTTTCAAATACCGTAATTGGATAAATAACCAGCGACCAGGGATTTGTGGTACCTATTGTGCCGCGGTGCTCGTTCATGATGCCATTTATGAAAAAACAAAGAAACGCTTAAACAAGGAAACCCTATTAAATGGTCTGAAATTGGTTGTCGATGATTTAATGCCGTATCGTGGCACTTTTTTCTGGGATATTGCGCACGGGATAAGACGCATCTTTGGCAATACTCGAATGTGGAATGTTAAAGTAGGTATTTTGACTGAGCGGCTAGTTCCAGAACTGCTGAGTGGAGACCATCCACGTCCGATTATTGTCGGGACGACCAAGTTCTTAAATAGTAAGTATAAAAATCATTGGGTTGTTGTTTACGCCTATGGGTATGACGAAAATAATAAATTATATTACCGAGCTTATGATAATCATGGTAGCTACAATGCTGTGATACCAGCATCACAAACGTTTAGTTGTGTTTGGTTAGAAGAGAGAGAAGACAAAAAAGGGGAATTATATAATGAGAGAATTTGATATTATCGCAATTGGTGGAGGTAGTGGTGGCATCGCAACGATGAACCGTGCAGCAGAATATGGTGCGAAAACTGCTGTTATCGAAGGTAATCTACTAGGCGGAACCTGTGTAAATATTGGTTGTGTGCCCAAGAAAATCATGTGGTATGGCGCAGGAGTTTCAGATGCGATTCATAAATATGGTCCAGACTACGGATTCACAAGTAAAGAAACAACTTTTGATTTCCAAAAGATGATTGAAAGTAGAGAAGCTTATATTGAACGTTCACGAAATTCTTACACAGTTGGTTTTGAACGTCGTAACGTTGAGGTGATTAATGGTTATGCGCGTTTCCTAACCCCAAATTCAGTAGAAGTAAACGGTGAAGAAATTAGAGCGAAACACATTTTAATCGCGACAGGTGCTAAGCCAGCGCTTCCTAGCATTCCAGGTTCTGAATACGGCGAAACGTCGGATGATTTCTTCGAATGGCAAGAACTGCCAGAAAAAGTTGCCGTTGTTGGGGCAGGTTATATTGCTGTCGAATTAGCTGGAATTCTGCATGCACTAGGTGTAAAGACGGATCTATTTGTTCGCCGCGATCGTCCACTACGCTCTTATGATTCCTTTATCATTGAAGGCTTAGTTCAAGAAATGGAAAAGGATGGCCCTAACTTACACATTCGTTCAGTGCCAAAAGAAGTTCGTAAAAATGATGACGGCAGCTTAACGCTTGTTTTAGAAGATGGTAGAGAAAATACTGTTGATAAAATTATTTGGGCAATTGGTCGTACACCAAACACGGATGGCTTGAACCTTGACCTAGCTGGTATCACATTAAACGAAGCTGGTTTCATCGAAGTAGATGAGTATCAAAACACAGCAACTGAAGGCGTTTATGCCGTTGGTGATGTGACAGGTAAGCACATGTTAACCCCAGTTGCGATTGCAGCCGGCAGAAGACTATCAGAGCGTCTTTTTAATAACAAACCAAATGAAAAATTAAACTATGAAAATATTCCGACCGTTATTTTCTCACATCCACCAATTGGAACGATCGGCCTGTCAGAAGAAGATGCCATCGCAAATTATGGTAGCGAAGATATTACAGTTTACACGTCAACGTTTGCTTCCATGTACACTGCAGCAACAATGCACCGCCAAAGCGTGAAGATGAAACTAGTCTGCCAAGGCGAAAATGAGAAAGTAATCGGCCTACACGGAATCGGTTATGGTGTGGATGAAATGATTCAAGGCTTCGCTGTCGCTGTCAAAATGGGTGCAACCAAAGCAGACTTTGATAATACCGTTGCAATTCACCCAACAGGAGCAGAAGAATTCGTTACAATGAGATAGAAGAGGGGGAGGCCTTGTGCAAAGATGCGACTGGATAACAGGCAAACCTGACTTTTATATCGACTATCATGACAAACAATGGGGCAGACCTTGCCACGACGAAACCGACTTATTCGAATGGCTCATTCTCGAAACCTTCAGCACAGGTCTTTCTTGGCAAATCGTTCTATCCAAAAAAGAATCGTTTCAAAAGGCTTTCGATAACTTTGATGCCGAATTAGTAGCGACTTATACCGAAGAAAAAATTGACACACTAATGTCTGACGCAAGCATCATCCGTCACCGAGGAAAAATCAAAGCAGCCATCCAAAACGCACAAGCATTTTTAGACGTGCAAAAGGAATTCGGTTCTTTCGATGCTTATATTTGGTCTTTCACAAATGGCCAAACCATTCATCGAAAAGAAAATGAAAGAAAGACTAAATCAGACCTTTCTGATGAGATTACAAAAGACTTAAAAAAGAGAAACTTTCGCTGGGTAGGCAGCGTCACAATCTACTCCTACCTCCAAGCGATCGGAATTATAAACGATCACGATGCAACATGTTTTTGTTCCGATGAGATTATAGTTAATTAAAAAGTCGCAAACACTGAGTAAAGCTCAAGTGTTTGCGACTTTTTTATTGGGGGAGCAGAATGCATCAAACTATCTTAAGTCGGACTTGAGTTTGACGCATTATATCGAAAATGCATCAAACTATCATAAGTCGAGCTTGAGTTTGACGCATTCTACCGAAAATGCGTCAAACTATCTTAAATCGAGCTTGAGTTTGACGCATTCTACCGAAAATACGTCAAACTATAATAGTCAAAAATACTCTCAGTTATATAAATTATGCCACAATCACAATAGCCACCACCCAGGCCAAAAGGGTGAATGGCTAAGGCAATTTAAAAAGGACTAAAAGAGAATCTGATGAAAAAGTAATTACTCTGCCCAGCTAAGAGTGACAACCAGGATTTATTATTTCCTGGTTGTCACTGTTTAGGACAGAAAGGTGACAATCAGCTCTACTACATTCGCTGGTTGTCACTCTTTTCTTTAGATATCTTTGAAAAAAGCGGGGGACCCGCTTTGTCCTTCTGTCTTTAGGGTCTTGACCTTGATAAAAGGGCAGGGAAAGACTCAATTCCACTTAAAAAGTCGCAAACACTGAGTAACGCTCAAGTGTTTGCGACTTTTTGAGTGGGCGCAGAATGCGTCAAACTATCATAAATCGGAAGTCATTGGCTTATTTAGAGGGGAACACTTCTCACTTTATGAAATAGTCGGAAGTCATTGGCTTATTTAGAGGGGAACACTTCCCACTTTATGAAATAGTCGGAAGTCATTGGTTTATTCAGAGGGGAACACTTCCCACTTTGATCGAGTTTGACACATTTTAACTGAAATACGTCAAACTCTAATAGTCAAACATACCCTCAACAGCAACCACCCTGACCAAAAGGGCGAACACCTAACGCAAAACAAAAAAAGCACTAAAAGGGAAAATCCCTTTTAGTGCTTCCTACTTCATCTAATTATTTCTTACCCATACCACGTTGGACAGCTTTAACTAATTCTACAACCGGAACGATTGCGAATGCTGCACCAACAGATACAGCCCATTGTGTACCAGTCAATACTGATACTCCGAAGAATGTATTCAGACCAGGTGTTAAGATAACGCCTAGTAACAAGATAGCAGATAAGATTGTTGCATAGATCAGCATTTTGTTACTGAATACTCCTACTTGGAAGATAGACTTGTAAACAGATTTTGAGTTGTATGCGTGGAACAATTGAA
>CAZLGI010000035.1:0-11721 GCA_964558995.1 uncultured Carnobacteriaceae bacterium
GACTTTACTAAATCACTCAGCCAAGTTGAAGTTGGCGACAAAGTGACTTTGGAAGGTCCTTATGGCAACTATTTCCCTCATGAAACGGTCGATTCGCATACGCCAATGGTTCTCATGTCAGGTGGAATCGGCGTCACACCAAATTTAAGTATTCTGCGTCATGAAATTGCCGAACAAACTAATCGCCGCATTGTTTTCGTTTGGGGCATCACCATGAAAAACGATTTAATGTTCATCAATGAATTACGCCAATTAGAAAAAGAGTGGCCAAACTTCTCTTATCACATTATTTTCAGTGGTGAAAATGTTGAAGGCTACCCACATGGCTTCATCTCAGATGAATTCTTAGAAGAAATCGGGGTTAGCGAACTCTATCCGGAGGCAAACTTCTACATCTGCGGCCCAACCATTATGATTAACCATACAAAAAAAGTGCTGCAAGACAACAATGTCGATCCAAATCGCGTTTTCTTAGAAGAATTTACTTTTTAATTTTTTAATAGGCGGCTGGGGAAAACTCAGTCCTAAATATAAATACGCGATGAATTAATCAGAATCTTGATTATTTCATCGCGTTTTTTTTGAAAGAATAACTTTGAAAAGCTTTCATTTTGATCAAAGTGGGAAGTGAACACGTCTAAAAAGGCAAATGACTTCCGACTTTTCTCCAAAGTGGGAAGTGATCACGTCTAAAAAGGCAGGTCACTTCCGATTACTCAGTGTTTGTGGCTTTTTAATTGCCTTTGATTTCATCAAAACAAAAGCATGGTGCGTTTGCATCTGCTTTTAGAATGAGTTGAGGAATTCTTTTATTGGAGCTGAGTTTTCTCCCGCCTCTTTATCAAGGTCAAGACCCAAAAGACAGAAGGACAAAGCGGGTTCCCCCGCTTTTTTCAAAGATATTTAAAGTGAAGGTGTTGTTGTGACTGTTGCACAATTTACATAACTGAGAGTCTTTTTTACTATTATAGTTTGACGTATTTTCCTTAAAACATGTCAAACTCAGTCTCAATTTAAGATAGTTTGACGCATTATCGTTAAAATGCGTCAAACTCAAGCCTGATTTAACAAAGTTTGAAGCATTATCGATAAAATGCGTCAAACTTGACTCCTCTTTATAAAAGTTTGATGTATTCTGTGCTCAACAAAAAAACCCAAGAAATTAATCCCAGGCTTCTCTTAATACGTAGCTATTTACTCGCCACTTAAATAATCTTCAACAATTGCCATAAACGCTTTACCAGCCGTCACCATGCTCGTTTCATCAATGTTAAAGCGTGGATGATGATGAGGATAAACTGCATCATAAACCGGATTTCTCGCCCCGACGTTGAAGAAGGTACCGGGCTTCACTTGTGTAAAGTAACCAAAGTCCTCTCCGCCCATCGTAGCCTCACGCTCGACCACTTCAGCATCATCAATTTTCCCTTGTAAAGATTCAACAAAACGTGCTGTTTCTTCTGGATGATTATAAACCGCGTCATAACCTCTCGTGTAGTCTAGGCGCGCGCTACCATGATACATTTCAGCAATACTCGTCGCCATCACTTCCATTTCACGTTGGATCGTATCACGTGTTTCTGGCTGATAGGTACGCACTGTTCCTTTAACAATCGCACTATCAGCAATAATATTATTCGCCTCGCCACCCGCATGAACAGCTGAAATGGTTACAACTGCTGGGTGCAAAGGGTTCACCGCTCGACTGACTAAAGTTTGTAGAGCATCGACAAGTTTCGTTGCAATAATAACCGAGTCCACCGTTTCATGCGGGGCCGCACCGTGTCCACCTTTACCTTGAATATGAATATCAAAGAAGTCAGCTGCAGCCATCGCATAACCACTCACATAAGCCACTTGTCCAGTTGGCAAGCCCGATTGAACGTGTTGACCGAATACATAATCAACTCCATCCATCGCACCGTCTTCCACCATGCTCTTACCTCCGCCTGGCAGAACTTCCTCGGCGTTTTGATGGATTAATACAACATTTCCATGTAGATCTTGCTTATGTTTCTCTAGCACTTTCGCCACACTTAAGAGAGCAGCGGTATGAGAGTCATGCCCACAAGCATGCATCACACCTGGATTTTGCGAGCGATAGGATACATCATTTTCTTCGTGAATGCGTAGAGCATCAAAGTCAGCACGGAAAGCAATAGTTGGGCCATCATGACCACCAGTAATTTTGCCAACTAAACCATAGCCATTCCCAACATTTTCGCGAATATCAGTAATCCCATATTCACGTAATTTCTTCGCGATATAAGCCGCGGTTTCCTTCTCTTCAAAGGACGGCTCCGGATGTTGGTGTAGATGTCGTCGGATGGCTACCGTTTCGTCATAATTTTCTTCTAGTTCCTTGGTCCATACTTTATAATTTGATTTTACTTTTGTATTTTCCATGTTATCCCTGCTTTCAATTTTTATATTGCTCTACGTTCTTGGTTCATCTTTTTGTATTTTTTTTGCAAAAAAGGAATCTCCTGCTTTTTACAATAAACATAATGCTCTGGGACAATTTCGTATAAACCAACATCACTCGTGTCTTCGTATTCGTGAAACGTTTCGTCATATCCGATTCGACGGCGTTCGCGTTCCCTCATTGGATCTGGAACCGGCACTGCTGACAGAAGTGACTCGGTATAAGGGTGTAGCGGCGTATGATAGAGACTATCGGCCGGCGCTACCTCTAGTAGGCGTCCGTCATTCATCACGCCGATGCGGTCGCTAATGTATTGCACCATCGATAGGTCATGGGCGATGAATAAATAAGTCAGCTTGCGCTCAATTTTCAGTTTTTTCAGTAAGTTAACGATTTGCGCTTGGATCGACACATCCAAAGCGGAAATTGCTTCGTCTGCCACGATAAAGGATGGCGTCACGGCCAGTGCTCTGGCTATTCCGATACGTTGACATTGCCCACCAGAAAATTCACGTGGGTAGCGAGTCGCATATTCTGGCAGAAGACCGACAAGTTCGAGTAGCTCTGCCACTTTCTCTCTCTTTTCAGTCTCGTTTTTCACTAAGCCATGGAGCATCAAAGGATTTCCTACAATATCCATTACCGTTTGGCGTGGATTCAAGGATGCATAAGGGTCTTGGAAAACCATCTGCATGTCTTTGCGGAATTCCAATAAGTCTTTCCGTCGTTTCAAAGCTGAAATATCTTGACCGCCGAAATGAATGTTGCCGGAAGTGGCGTCTTGCAGTTTTGCAATCAACTTCCCTGTGGTCGATTTACCTGAACCCGATTCGCCAACTAGGCCAAATGTTTCGCCTTCATAAATGTAGAAGGATAAATCATTAACCGCATGCACTTCATTAGCTTTTCCTTGATTATAGACTTGATTCAACCGATTGACTTCTAATAGTTTTTTCCTGGTCATCCTTGTGCCCTCCCTACTTCATAAGAATATTGAAATAACTCACGACGCCGTACAATTTCTGCTGGCGGTGTGACGCATGGTGCCTCTGGATGGAGTAACCAAGTCGCCGCTGAGTGGCTCTTTGATACTTGATAAACAGCCGGCTCCTTTTGGAAATCAATCTCCATTGCATAAGCATTTCTTGGTGCAAAAGCGTCGCCAATAATTGGGTGTAGCATGTTTGGCGGTGTTCCTGGAATAGAATACAGGTCATGCTCTGGGTTGTCCAACATCGGCATCGACGCTAGCAAGCCCCACGTATAAGGGTGCTGCGGATTATAAAAGATTTCATCCACCATGCCACATTCGACAATCTTTCCAGCATACATCACTGCCACTCGGTCTGCCATGTTTGCAACAACACCCAGGTCATGGGTAATAAAAATAATTGACGTATTAATTTTCTCTTTCAATTCATTCATCAGTTCTAGAATTTGCGCTTGAATCGTAACATCCAAAGCAGTCGTTGGTTCATCAGCAATTAGTACACTTGGTTTACAAGCTAAGGCAATTGCAATCATTACCCGCTGTCGCATGCCGCCTGAAAATTGATGAGGGTATTGGGTCATACGATTTTCCGCATCCTTCACCCCAACCATTTTCAAAAGGTCCAAGGCTTCAATCATAGCTTCTTCCTTACTCACTCCTTGATGTTGGATGATCGATTCTGCAATTTGTTTGCCTATCATCATCGTTGGATTCAAGGATGTCATCGGATCTTGGAAAATAGCTGCAATTTCTTGCCCTCGTACTTTTTGCATCTCTTTGTCAGAAAGTTTTAGTAGGTCTTGCCCTTGATAAATAATTTCGCCATTTTTGAATTGTGTTGTTTTATTATTTAATAAGCCCAAAATTGCTTGAGTCGAGACGGATTTCCCTGAGCCAGATTCGCCTACAATTGCCAGTGTTTCCCCTTCATATAAATCAAAGTTTACTCCTCTAACGGCGCGAACCTCTCCGGCATATGTCCGGAAAGATATTTCTAAGTTTTTTACTTCTAATAGTTTCTTTTTCATGGTTCCGTCTCCTTCCGCGCTTATGCGCTAAACTCTTGCATCAACACCACCATGTGAGCGGTGTTTTGATAAAAATCATTCAACCTAACATTTTCATTTGGTGCATGAGCACCTGAGAAAGCCCAACCTGCACCGACACCAACAACTGGTACTTGTAAATACTTTTCAAATAATTCACTCGGTCCGGTTCCTGCCATACTCGGCGACACGACAACTGGATTGTCATCTTGGTAAACAACTTTGGCCGTTTCAACAACCGTATCGATGAAAGGATCATCCAGCGATGTCCGTTGTGCGCCTTCTGCAGCGACTGTCGTTAAGGACACATCTTGATAGCCATGTTTATCCAAATGCTTGCGTAGTACTGTTGCGATATGTTTCGGGTCTTGACCTGGAACAAGTCGGCAGTCTAATTTCGCTTTGGCTGTTTTCGGTAATACAGTTTTCACTCCCGGTCCGGTATACCCACTGCTAAAACCGCATACAGTCATGGTTGGATAATAAGCGAGAGCTTCCGTTGGTGTGACATCAGTTCCTTCTGTAATGAACTTGCCGGTTAACCCATATTGTTCTTTCACTTCTTCTGCTTTGAAAGGCTGGTTGGCTGCAGCTTCTTTATCTTTTTTTGACAAAGGCTGAATCCCATCATAAAAACCTTCAACCACAATCTCATTGTTGCTATTTTTCATTGATTCTAGGGCATGAATCATGCGCCAAGCTGGATTGTCCACAATTGCCGCCATCGACGAGTGAATATCAATATTTGCTGTTGTCACTTCTAAATCGAAGTAGGCAATTCCTTTCATACCCGCACTTACGACATAGTTTTCATATTTATCTTTTGAACCTGCTTCCCAAATACAAGCATCGGCTTTGAAAAGATCCGCGTATTTCGCCATATAAGCTTCTAGCGTTGGACTTCCGATTTCCTCTTCACCCTCTAGTAAGAACTTCACGTTACAAGGAATGCCGCCTTCTTCTTGGAGAATCGAGAGAGCATTGAGGCGAGCCATGAAGTTGGCCTTGTTATCTGAAACCCCTCGCGCATAGAGCACACCATCTTTCACAGTTGGTTCAAAAGGCTCAGTATGCCATTCCTCTAAAGGATCCGCTGGCTGGACGTCATAGTGATTGTAAAATAATAAAGTTTTGTCACTATTCCCACCTTCTGAAGCTTGGAAGAAGCCGTAGATGACTGGGTGCCCACCTAAGTCATCCAGGACTTGAACTTCTCCTCCTGTTCGTTCGATTAGCCCTTTTACATAAGCCACTGTTTCAGGAATTTCTTTCTTCTCGGTAGAAATGGATTGTAGTCTTAAGTAATCGTAAAATTCATCTTCTCTTTGGTCTGCCATTTGTTTTGCTTTATCTACAAAAGGTGCTCGTGTTTGTTTTGTCATCTTGTCAGTCCTCCCAAATTGTCGTGTTTACTCTAGTGTCCATTCGTTTACGTTATACAAAGAACCACCCCAGTATGAACCAAGTCCACCATTCAAGAAGTCGTATTGAATGACCATGTCATATTGTGAATAAAGTGGAACGATTGGTGCTTGCTCTTGCATCGCTACTTGGAACGCATCGTAAATCTTCTTACGCTCAGCACTGTCTGTTTCTGCTTTTCCTGCTTCTAGTAAACCGTCAAGTTCTGCGTTTTCTAGTTGTGAGTGGTTCGAACTGCCCGTTGAGCTAAAGTAACTTGTTAGATCTGGGTCAACTGGAACAGCAATTCCACCTAGATAGAGGTCATAATCCGCTGCACGAGTACGTTCCAAAGTCGTTGGGAAATCAAAGGTCACTTGTTCAACAATAAAACCAACTGCTTCTAAATCTTGTTCAATCAGGTTGGCGGATTGTTCACGCACTTGGTTTCCTGTGGGTACCATTAGTTCAATCGGCTGACTCATATCATAATCAGATGCCGCAATATAGTCTTTCGCTTTTTCTTGATCATAGGCTAAAGGTGCTAGGTCTTTATTTTGATACGGACTGGCTGATGTATAAGGACCGTTTGTAACTTCAGCTTGTCCTTGCAATAGATTGTCGACAATAACATCACGGTTAATCGCATGAGACATTGCTAGACGGATGTTTTGGTCAAAACGATCGGTATTGATGTACATATATTGTGCCGTCCACGCTGGTTGGCTTCTTGTTGTTAGTCCATCAACTGTTGAAATGGTTGCAACATCTGGGATGGTGACTTCACCAATTCCACCACTTGCATTCATTGTGACACCGCCTGTTTGCAATTCCGTTGCCAAGTTCGTTGCTGACATAACTCTTAGGAAAACAGTTTTAATTTTCGGTTCACCGCGATAGTAAGTTTCATTCGCTGTCAATTCCATGTGCGAATCTTGCACATATTCAACAAATTTATAAGGACCACTTGTAACCGTTGGCTTGCTGAATGGTTCTGAGCCTTCTAGATCATTAATCGCAATATCTTCTAACACATGTTTCGGTTGGATAAAGACGTTCGTTCCGATCAGTTCTTTAACATAGTTCGGATCAGTTGGTGTTTTTGTTCTGAAAGTAACGGTTTTATCGTCTGTTGCCACCAAATTTGGAACCTCTGTCCCACTATCAAGTTTGCTGGAAGAATTCACACCTTCAAGAGCCGTTAAGTAAAGTCCACTTGTTTGTACCTCTGGATTTACTATTAAGTTAAAGGTAAAGACCACATCATGCGCCGTGATTGGCGTGCCATCCGTCCAAGTCGCGTCTGGATTTAATTTAATCGTATAGGTTTGGTTATCTGTTGTTTCAAAAGATTCCGCAAGTTTTGGTTCAAACTCAAGTGGCTCAGTCATTTCAAGCAACGTGTCAAAATAAAATCGTTGCGCCCAGCGTGTCGAGACGTTCCCTGCGTTTATCGGACTCAAGTTACCCATTCCGTTGGTGACCCCAATGTATAGGGTATCCTTCGCTGTTTCAGTTGTTGCCGTTGATCCTGTACTGGCCGTATCTTTTGCTGCACCGTCTGCGTTTCCGCAAGCTGCCAGCACCATCATACTCATCACACTTAGAAAGCTCATCATTTTTTTCTTATTCATTATAATTCCTCCAATTTTTAATTCGTTGTGCCATCAAAGGCATCACGTAAGCCATCTCCGATAAAGTTAATCGAGAGCACCGCTAATAATATAAATACCCCTGCTGGAATCCAGAGCCAAGGTTGACTCGATAAAACCGTTAATGATTGGGCTTGTGATAAAATATTTCCCCAACTTGGTGTGGGTGGTTGAATTCCCATTCCCAAAAAGCTGAGTGAAGATTCTGTCAATATCGCATTGGCAATACCAAATGTCGCATTGACAAAAATGCTTGAGAGCACGTTCGGTAAAATTTCCTTAAATAATATAAAGGGAGTTGAGTAGCCGACTGAACGTGCCGCTTGAACGTAATCACTATTTTTTATCGTCATCACGTTCCCACGTACAATTTTACAAAGGGCCGTCCAGCTTAAGCCACCAAGAACAAAAATAATCGTTTTTGGTCCCGGTCCGATAATACTGACTAAAACCAGGATAACCATGAAGGTTGGAAAAGATTGGAAAATTTCCGTGACTCGCATAATGATGCTATCAACTTTACCGCCGAAGTAGCCTGCAATTAAACCGAGCGTCGTTCCGATTACGACATAAATTGCTACCGAACCAATGCCGACGAAGAGTGATACTCTTGCTCCGTAAATCAATCGACTAAAGACATCTCGGCCAACAGAATCAGTTCCTAACCAATATGTTGTATCCGGCGCCGCCTCGAAGTGAGGGTTAATAAAAGTTGGATCATGTTGGGCAATCACTGGTGCGAAGAATGCCATCAGAATCAAACTGAGAAAAACTACGCTGCTGATTACAGCCGGCTTATGTCTCATAAACTTTTTGAAAATCATTCTTGCATTGCTTTCAGTTTTTTTAGCTTGTGTTGTCCCTTCCTTCTTTTGGAAAGGAGCCTTAGTATCATGAACTAGGGTAAATGGTGAATTTGCTTGTGCCATCATGATTCTCCTTTCTAATCTGCACTCAGGCGGATACGTGGGTCAGCAACAGCATAGAAGATGTCGGTTAGTAAGTTAGCGACTAAAACGGCAACGGCAGAGATTAAAGTAATTGCCATTAGAACGTTGTAGTCTCGGGATTGGATTGAAGAAATCATCAGTGCACCTAAGCCCGGCCACTGGAAAATTTGTTCCGTTACAATCGCACCACCAATTAACTTTGGAATATCGGTTCCGATGACTGTAATAATTGGGATCATCGCATTACGTACTCCGTGGCGGAAAATAATTTGATGGGTTTTTAACCCTTTTGCCTTTGCGGTTCTTAAGTAGTTTTCGCCAAAGGTTTCAATCATGCTTGAGCGAACATAGCGGGTCATGTTGGCAGCGATCGTTGTTGCAATGACTGCAACTGGTAAAACCAAGTGTCTCAAGCGTTCGACAAAACCACCCGCTGAGCCGAGGACTTGCATGCCTCCTGTAGGCAACCAATTTAATTGAACTGAGAAAATATAAATTAGGAAAAGTCCTAGGAAAAAGTTAGGAACTGACACACCCATGAATGACGTGCCAGTGATTAAGTAATCAACCCAAGATTTTTGATTAACGGCACTGTAAATGCCTAATGGAATCGCGATTAGATAAGCAACTAATAAGGAGAGACCCATTAAAAGAAAGGTTGGTCCGACACGCTCCATAATCATATTTGCGACTGGCTGACGTGTGGCAAATGATACGCCAAGATTTCCCGTTACCATATTTCTAAGCCAATATATGTAGCGAATCATTAATGGTTTATCGAGCCCTAAGCTTTTTTCTACTAAGGCAATCTGTGCGTCGGTGGCGTCGGGACTGACGTATAACATTGCCGGACTACCAGGCGACAGATTAATAATCATATATGAGAAAAATGTAATAACGAACAATACCAGGAACCCTACCATAAACCGTTGAACTAAATACTTTTTCATATCGACACCTCCAAAATTGATTTATTAAAAAAAGAAAAAGCCCTTCGCTATGAAGGGCTTAGAAGAAAATCAAGCCCTCCGTAGTACGCGGAAAAGAGGACTCAACTTATCATAAATTGCATGATAGTCAGAATCCTAGGACTTAATTAATAAAATAATTGTAGCAAACGAGGTGTTACCTTGAGCGGATTTATTTGTTAGTTGTCTAGTCATCATCTGTAACACTCCTTTGTCTTTTTTTAATGTAGCCTTACTTTACAGGTTGAAAATGAGAGTGTCAAGCTTTATTTCTAATTGTTTTGCAATGATAGTGTCATCTAAAGTTAAGCTAGCGTTTACATGTGTTGCCTCCGTTGTACTTTGTTAGATTAATATTTTGTAATAAACATTAGAATAAAAACAACGTAAATACTAAAGTACGTACATAATCTATGAAAGAAAGAATTGATTTTAGATGTCTTCGAACAAGTAAACCTTCAACTTTCTGAAGTCTGCATGTTGTGATTCCGATTTAATTTTTGAAGCGTTCAAATGAATTCAAAAAAAGCGGGCAAGCCCGCTTTTCTGACTACTTTATTTAACGATCTGCCTTCGTACCAGGCTCACTGTCGTAAGATTTTTGAACTGCTTTGTGTCGTTTCCCTAGATTCTCGTCCGTTTCTTTTGTCCACATAAGGTCCATTTTTTCTTTGATTACTGGAACCATCATTTCTGGAATTAGATTGCGATAGGTTTTGGTTTCGCCAAGAATCACTTTGATTGCTGGCTCGGTCAGCCCATCAGGATCGAATTGCTCGGAGGCAAAGGCAAGTTTTTCATAATCAAAGACTCGCTCTGCTGGATCATCATCCCAATTTTTCCAAGTCTCAAATTCGCGGTCATTAAAGCCGGTCAAATATGGTCCCGGATTGATTGTCGCCACTTCTACCTTAAATTCTTGCAACTCTTGACTCAACGCATCTGCAAAAACCTCGACTGCATGTTTCGATGCCGCATACGGACCTGAGAATGGATTCGCAGCTAAACCGGAAACGGAGGAAACAAATACAATCCGTCCTTTTTTATTTTTCAACATTTTGCGAGCAAAGCCTTGTGTCAGTATCATCGGCGCAATTGCATTTACTTCAATTTGACGACGCAGATTCTCTTCAGGAATATCAACTAGCGAGCCGCCTTCCTTAATCCCAGCGTTGTTCACAAGGATATCCACATCCCATCCCCAAGCTTTCTTACGATCTTTTTCATTGGTTACGTCCAATTTTTCTAGTTGAAGAGTTAAGCCTTTTTCGTGCGCTTCTAGTTCAAGAGCGGATACTTGAGACATTGCCTCTACTCCAGCAATAACGGTTTTGCCCATTTCCGCTAACTTAAATGCGATGTTTTTGCCAAAACCAGTACCTGCACCAGTAATTAATATCGTTTCTTTTTTGAACATCAAAAATCCTCCTCTAAATTTGTTAGTTATATGGTAACAGGAAGAAGTGCTGACAACTAATGATGTGCTGTTTATCGACTAAATTATTTCCTTAGTTGCATAAACAGAAGCAAAATATTTCTTAAAGAATACGGCTGTTTCTATTTCTGAGATTAGTGAATTTCTCTGTTTTACTCATCAGAGTTACTTCACTAAAATATTTAAGAAGTATGAAGGACTTACTCAAAATCAGTATCGAAACAAAAAAACATACTGAAAATTAGTACGCAGGAAACTCAACAAGCTCGCCACGAAAGAATTTTAGTATGTTTTTGTCTAATAAATAAACCGACTTTTTAATTAAAAAAGCTTTCAAATAGTATTGGCGTTGTAATAACACCAATCTTTATTTATCAGCCATTACATCTGCATATTTCTCCGGGTTTCTTTCAAACTGAGCTACTACATATGAGCATTGTGGAATAATTTTCTTACCATCTTTCTTCAATTCCATTACCATATGATCTAGTAATTTTTCGGCGACACCTTGCCCACGTAATGATGGATCTACAAATGTACTATCTGCATAGACAGTATTATCGTCTTTTGGTGCATAAGTAATCTGTGCCACCATTTTTCCATTTTCATCTAACTTACGAAAGCCATTGCCATGTTTCTCAAATTCCATTTAACATGCTCCTTCCAAAGTCTTATTGTATCTTAAGTGTAGCACGTCATTATATAAAAAGATACTGATTGGAACTATCAGGATTAGCTTAGTTTTAAAACAAAAAAACACTTTATACTCAGGTTAATGAGTACAAAGTGTTTTTAATTTGCGCGGCAGCGTCCTACTCTCACAAAGGGAAACCCTTCACTACAATCGGCGCTA
>CAZLGI010000036.1:0-11502 GCA_964558995.1 uncultured Carnobacteriaceae bacterium
ATCACGTGCTGGATGGTCTTTTGGTAAATTCATTCGTTCAAAGTTGTACTCATCCAGTTCAACTTCTGGTCCATCAACCACTTGGTAGCCCATACCTAAGAATAAATCTTCAATTTCTTCCATAATTTGAGTCAAAATGTGTCTGACACCTAGGCTTACGTGCTTACCTGGTAAAGTCACATCAATTTTTTCAGCTTGGATCGCTTCGTCTAGAGCTTTCGCTTCTAAATCATTACCAATTGTTTCAATCGCTTGACTTATATCGTCACGCACCTCATTCGCTAAGCTACCAATAACAGGACGCTCTTCAGCAGCAACATTTCTCATTCCACGTAGCGCTTCAGTAATTGGTCCTTTTTTACCTAAGTAAGAGACACGGTAATCATTCAATTCAGTTAAGTTTTGTGCACCTTTGATTTTCTCTAAGGCTTCTGAACGTAACTCTTTTAATTTTTCTTTTAAATCCATTTTTCTCCCTCTCAATCTTCCAATTATTTATAAAAATAGGCATAAAAAAAATCCCCTCCCTAAAAAAGGGACGAGAGAACGCGGTACCACCCTAGTTCTGTTCACTTACGCGAACAGCACTCCATTTGATAACGGCAAATTAATACCGGAACTTTTTTCATTGCATCTGCAAATCCCAAAGTCTGCTCAAGGAATGAAAATCTTGTTGTTAGTGTGATTTACTTTCAGTCTAAGATAAATCTCCCTGATAACATGACACAACAAGACGTTTCCTATCATTGCATTTCTATAATTCATACTTCTATAATTTAGCAGTTTAAGTGCGCTACGTCAAGTCTATGCTTCAATCCAACTATTAGACCAAAGTTGGATTTCATTCATAACACCTTCAAGAGCTTTTCCTTTTTCTGTCAAACTATATTTAACTTTAATTGGGCCTTCATTTTTCTCTGTTCTTAAAACGATACCCTCATCTTCTAATTCTTTCAGTCTTTCTACTAAAACACGATCACTAACTGCAGGAATCTCTTCAGAAATATCCTTAAATCTGCGATCACCAAGTAGTAATACTTCAATAATAAGACCTGACCATTTCTTTCCTAAAATGGAAAATGTTTTTTGAAAACGAGGACAGAGACAGCTATCAACAGCTTGTTTTACGTTTGTCATTGCTTCCTCTCCCCCTGATATCATAATTTATATTAAAACGTGATGACGTTCGCTAGAATACTTTGTTTAATTACAGTCCACTTGCCACTGAAATTAAGTTTTGTACGTGTGAATACTGGTTTTAATGCCTCGTCACAAGCACAATACTTGTCGACGAGTGATACTAAGAAACTTTCTTTATATTTAGGTAGCGCAATAGTTGCGCCCCACATATGCTTAATGATAATATCTCTTTCTAAATCAGATAATTCCGTTAATTTTTCAGCATTTTCACAGGCGATACGTGGATGAACGAAAGCATGAGAACCTTCATCAAACTTTGTTGTCCGCCAGTCATAATAAAATAGGTCATGCAGTAAACCTGCACGTGCAATAGCGCGAGTATCTAAGTTCAAACGTTTGCCAATACAAAAACTACGGTAAGCAACTGAAATCGAATGATCCAATCGCGTGCTGTGGTAATGTTGAGTGATGTGCTTTAATTTTTGGATTTCTTCTCGGTCCAATAAATCGGTAATGTGAGAAAGAAACTCTGTATCTTGTTGCCATTTCTGTAAAGTCATTCACCATTCTCCTTAAAAAATATACGCTACCTATTATACATTAAAATTCTAATTTGAAAAGTCTTTCACTTACTTTTTTTCAATTTATCAAATAAAGTGGTAAATCAAAATCCCTGCCGCTACTGCTACGTTTAATGATTCTGACTTTCCGTAAATCGGAATATACAAATTATCAGAGGTTATTTCTAAAATTTCCTTAGAGACACCCTTACTCTCATTCCCCAAAATCAATGCCATGTTCTCAGTCGCTGAAACATCTCGAAAATCTTTCGCACGTACGTCTAAGGCTGTCCCATAAACTGGATACTGATGCTCATTAAAATACGTAATCACTGACGATAGATCGGTTTGATAAATCGGTAAGTGAAAATGACTGCCTTGCATTGAACGTAATACCTTATCGTTATAAGGATCCACACTTCCAGCTCCAAAAATCACACCTGTAAAACCAGCTGCATCTGCCGTTCGAACAATCGTACCAGCATTACCTGGGTCTTGCACGCGGTCTAGGAACACATATTTCCCTTCCCACTCATCAGGCAATACATTCGCTTGTTTCTCAATAACACAAACGATTCCTGGCGCCGTTTCAGTTTGTTTTAACGTATTCATCACGTCTTCTGAAACAATCACCGTCGCTTTGGATGGGTCTGTTTGATTCGTATAATATTTTTCAGTCATAATAATTTCTAAAATATGAGCGTCGTTTTGTAAAGCTTCTAGATAAAGATGCTCGCCTTCTATTAGATAAGCATTTTGCTCTTTACGTCCTTTGCCCGTCTTTAATTTTTTCCATGTCTTAATTTTTGTATTATTAACCGATGTAATTCTTTCCAAGTCATCACTCCGCTCTAAACAGTCCACTCTAGTATAACAAGGATGATACAGGAAAAGCCATCACTCAATGCTAGAGTAATGACTTTTTTTGTTTTTCTTATAAAGGAATATATTTAAGTGGGTTTACCCAGCTACCGTTCTCAAAGATTTCAAAGTGTAAGTGCACTCCTGTTGATTGCCCGGTTGTACCCATAATTCCTAATTGTTGACCTTGTCCGACATATTGTCCAGGAGCAACATTTAAGCCAGGGGTCATGTGCGCGTATTTAGACTGAACTTCAACACCATTAATGATACCGTGATTAATAACAACATGGTAACCATAAACCGCATCGTAACTTGCTATTACAACGGTTCCGCTTTGAGCCGCAATAATTGGCCCTGAACCAGCGATGTCAGTGCCTCCATGCATACGGTAAACACCGTCAACCGGGTTAATACGCATGCCGTATGGAGATGAGTTATATCCTCTTGCCGGACGAATAAATCCAGCCGTATTCGAACTTTGTGACGCAGGAACTGGTGAGTTATTTTGAGTTGAAGCAACTAAGTTATTCGCTTCTCTCTCAGCCTGTTCACGAGCAATACGCTCACTTTCAGCTTTCTCACGTGCAAGACGCTCTGCTTCTTCTTTTTCACGAGCGATCCGTTCTTGCTCAATACGTTGCTCTTCAGCAAGAATATCTTCAGAAATTTTTGCTGTTTTAGATGCTAAATCTGATTTTGTGGATTCTAACGCAAGCTTTTCGTGTTCTGTTAGTTCTAAATTCTCTAAAACAAGATTAATTTGAACATTTAATTCGTCTTGTTGAGCGACAACGTTATTTTTAGAAACAATAATATCTTGTTTTAATAATTCCGCTTCTTCTTTTTCTTTCTCAACAGATAAACGAACGTCTTCAACTTCTTGTTTATCGCGTTCTTGTTGAATAACGATTTCTTTATTAGCCGTAATCAACTTATTAACTGTACTCATTTTACCAATCATGTCGGTTAATGATTCTGCGTTCATGATGATTGAAACCATGTCAGTTAAGCTAGCTTCAGTTTGAATGATGCGAGCTTGATTATTTAGCTTTTCAGTTCGTTGATCGATGATTTTGAATAATTCTTCAATTCTTTCAGTTAATACAACAATCTTGTTATGAACTTCAACCAATTTAGCTTCTTGTACTTCCAATTCATATAAAAGCTGGTCAATGCTGTTTTGTAGTTCAACAACTCTATTTTGCAAATTGTTTTTTTCGTCTTCTAATAGTTCTAGTGATGATTGCTTTTCATTAATCTCACTTTGAATTTGATCTGTTTCTTCTAATAACCCTTGTTTTTCTTGGTTTAATTCATCCAACGTCGCTGCATGAACACTATCAACCACGAACGGAGATAACAAAAGGATCGAAGATGCTAAGGCAAGATACTTTTTATTCAATGATTAATCCCCTTTATATTTTTCTCATTGTATAAAAGTATACCACTGAAAACTAAGAAACAATATAAACGGAAGGTAACATTATGATTGCAAATTCAAAGAAAATACTTACTAAATAACATTTCCAATATTGGGTTAACATTCTTACAAAATGCTGCTAATACGACCTTTATGCAACAGATACTTGTTTATTAAACGTGATGAATAACAGCATATTGTATTTCTACATAACAATACTTATAATGTTCAATTTTTGTTAACAAACATTCCGTAACACTTGTAACACCACTGTAACAATCGGCAGTGAAAACAGTTACAATATAGGTTATAGAATTAAATATAGCCTTCTTCTGTTATTAAATGAGATTTTTAACACAAACAAAAACGGACGGAAAATATATAAATGAATGTTTAAAGAGTTCTGCATTCTAGATATATTTTCCGTCCGTTTTTTATTCGACATAATTATTTTTATATGTGATTTTAATCAACTAAAATTTAGAAATATTTATTTAATTAGTTGGTAAATCGCATCAGCATAAATCGCTGTAGCTCTCAACAAGTCATCCAAAGCAAGGAATTCATTTGCTTGGTGCATGGTATCGATACTGTCTGGGAATAATGCGCCGTACGCAACGCCACGTTTTAACAGACGTCCGTATGTGCCGCCACCAATTGAACGTTCTCTTCCTTTTAGACCTGTATGTTTTTCGTAGACTTCTAGTAGTGTTTTTACTAATGGGTCATCAGCTGGAACGTAGTGAGGGAGTTTCCCTTCACTTTTCGCAATGGTTACGCCAAAACGGCTTAGTTCTGCTTCTGTTTTGATTTCTAACGTTTCTGGAGCTATTCCTGTAGGGTAACGGAAGTTCAAAGCAATATTACCACCGTCAGCTTGTGTAAAGGTAAATACACCTACGTTCATTGTTAGTTCACCCATCACTGAATCTGTATAAGCTAAGCCTAATTTTTCTGCGGTATGTTCTAAATGCAGATACTCAGTAATCAGGTCAAAGTATTTTGCTGCGTCTCCGCCGAATGAATAGTTATTTAAGAAAGTAGCTAAGTACGTACCTGCGTTAATTCCAGCTGCTGGTTTCATACCATGAGCAGATTTACCAACAACTTCAATTGTCACTTGGTCGCCTTCTACATTGATTGTTCCTGTTACAGGATTTGCTTCAATAAATGCAAAGAATTCTTTCTCAATCTTATCTGCTTCAGAGCTCTTGAAAATAGCAGTTGCATCTTGTGGAACCATATTTTCACGTAAGCCAGCATCAAAACTGATTAATTCGTTGTTCCCACCTGTAACATCATTTCTAAATTGGATGTATAGTGAGATATTCCCTTTTTCTCCGTTGATAATTGGGAAATCAGCATCAGGTGAAAAACCGAAGTCTGGCATCTCTTCGTGTTTCAAATAATGCGTCATACATTGCCAACCGCTCTCTTCGTCGGTTCCAATAATCATACGTACGCGTTTTGAAACTGGTAGTCCTAAGTCGCGAATAATTTTGATCGCATAGTAAGCAGCCATTGATGGTCCCTTATCATCACTCGAACCACGAGCATAAATACGGTCGTCTTTAAGAACAGGTTCAAATGGATCGGTTTCCCAACCACTGCCAGTTGGAACAACGTCAACGTGGCCTAACACACCCATCAATTCTTCGCCTTCACCATATTCAATATGACCAGCGTAGTTATCAACGTTCTTTGTTTCAAAACCATCTCTTTTACCAATTTCTAAAAAAGCATCCAATGCTTCTTTAGGTCCTGGTCCAACAGGCAATTCTGCCGTTGCTTTTTCGTCATCTCTCACACTATCAATGCGTAAAATTGTAAATAAGTCTTCTAGTAAATCGTCTTTTCTCTTGTCTACTTCATTTTTCCAATTGATTTCCATTGAGACACATCCTTTTCTTCTCTATGCTCTATTTTATCATTAATTGATTATTTTTCAATCTGTGGAAGAAATTGTTGTAAATCTGTCAGTTCATTTTCAGTTAATGGACGGTATTCCCCTAGTTTCAGAGTCTCATCCAACTGAAGTGTCCCCATACTTAGGCGTTTCAAATAAAGCACTTCTCGCCCTCTTGCTTTGACCATTCGTTTGACTTGGTGAAATTTCCCTTCACGAATTGTGATCAAAACTGTCTGTTCATCTTTAATTTCCAGTTCTGCTGGCAAGCACTCATAACCATCTTCAAGGGTAATTCCTTCTTTGAAAGCTTGGATATCTGCTTCACCCATTTCACCGTCGATTTGGGCTAAATAGGTTTTTGAGACTAATTTCTTAGGAGAAAGTAAAAAGTGAGCTAAATTTCCGTCATTCGTTAACATCAACAAACCTTCCGTATCTTTGTCCAATCTCCCAACTGGAAATAAATCTACGTGCGCGTAATCATCAACGACTAGATCAATGACCGTCTTTTGATCACGATCTTCTGTTGCGCTCAAATAGCCCGCCGGTTTATTTAACATCACATAAGTAAATTTTTCGTAACCTACTTGTTCGCCATTAACTTCAATACGGTCAATTTCAGTATTAATTGAAAATTCACCTTTTGTCTTAACGACATCATTTACTTTTACAACTTTCTTTTTGAGTAATTGCTTTACTTCTTTTCTAGAACCAAAGCCAGTATGTGACAAAAACTTATCTAAACGCACTTAATCATCCTTTCAATTAACTGATTTTCAACTTATCACGCAATCCTCCAACACGTTCCCCAAGAACATGATCGGCCAATCTTGTTTTCAGAGCTAAGTAAATATATACGCCGCCACCGACACCAGCCACAATTAAGACAAGTAATAAGGCTGTAAATTTCCGTTCGTAGCTTAATAGTAATGATGCCAAAAGGTGAGTGATATGCGCAGTCGCCATCATCCAACCAGTTAATAAAGTCACAAGTCCAATATTTTTTGCTGTATCTTTTACGTTAAATGGTACCATTTGGTAGATTTTAATGATACACAGAATAGTTGTAACAAAAAAACCAACTGTTGTTGCCATTAGTGGTCCTGATGTTTCAAATAATTTAATGAATGGATACTGACATGCAACTTTAACAATCAATCCAATCGCTAAATAACTAATAGCAGTAAAATGCTTGCCAAAGGATTGTAAAATAGAAGCAACAATCGTAAATGCACCTAACACAACACTCATAATTGTTGCGATTTGTAACAACTCGATACCTTCTGCGGTCCATTCGCTAATACCATAGAACAGACTATAAATCGGTCTTGCTACAATAAACATACCAAATGCGGCTGGTAACATCGTAAAGGCAAAGAGTTCTAATACTTGTCTGATTTGATTTCCTAAAGCATGTAAGTCTTGTTTTATATAATTTTCAACTAATAATGGAATAGACGTTGCTGACAACCCTACTGCTAAAGATATAATAATCATAATTAGTTTATCGGCGTTAAAACTAAATAGTCCAAATAATTCTCCAATGATTTCTGTATCGTAAGATGTCGTACTTAACATAAAGGGTTCAAAAGTAAATTGGTCAATCATTTTGCCAAATGTAATGCCTGATCCAATCAGTATAAAGGGAATGGACTCTCGTACCATTTCTTTAATCGCTGCTCCTGCTTCAATTGATACTTTTTCAGTTTCATCTGTTAAGACTCCTTGGTAACGTTTCATGTGTCTTTGGTAATACCACAAAAGCATAACCAGAGACGCCGCTGCCCCTACAAAGGCGGCAAATGTTGAATGCGCTACTGCAGTTGCCACATTTCCATCAAAAAATTGCATCACGACAAACGTTGCTAATAGAATATAGGCTACGCGAACAACTTGTTCTACAACTTGCGTAATCGCTGACGGAATCATATTTTGATAACCTTGGAAGTATCCTCGAATTAAACTCATCACAGGAACAATCAATAATGCTGGCGCTAGAGCACGAATAACTAAGACGTTATCTGCAATAGAAGTTCCAGGGCTGTTCGCTGCTATGATCGGTGCGATAAGATACATTAATAAACTACTTACTAAACCAGTCCCAACCATGAAGTACATACTCTTCTTAAATAATTCCTGGCCTTCTCGGTACTGTTGCTTCGCATTATATTGAGCGATTTGTTTAGACATTGCAGATGGAAAACCTGCAATCCCGAGTGATAAGAAAAATTGATACGGGGTATATCCGATCGCAAAAAGCGAATTCCCTACTTGGGCAGATGCTCCCATCATCTGATTCCATGGAATAATGTATAATGCCCCTAATAAACGTGAAAAAATGCTCCCAAAGGTCATCCAAAATGTCCCTTGAACCATTTTATCATCGTTCGTTTCACTACCGCTATCAGCTGCTAGATTAGCGTTGATTGATGGGCTTGGTTGATCCAGCACATCCATATTATCTGTGATAGTGTGAGAAAGTTGTTTTGCTTTCTCACTCTTTTTTCTTTCTTGTCGTGTTTTATATTCAGGCATATTTTCAAACCTCAATCTTTATCGTTTTATCTGTTCAAATTATTTTACCAAAGAAATCTAGCTTTTCAAATTAAGATTCGTTTATGTTTTTTTATTTTATCTTTAACGGACAGAACAAGCTTCAGCGTTTAACAATTGTACTAATCGTGGTATAATTAATTATAAGGTAAAGACTTCTCCTCACACTTACCCATCCTCAAAAGTCACCTGTTCAACCTCACTTTGAACACAAGAAAAGAGGGATTAAGATGAAACGTTTAACGAAACGGCATCTGTCAAAACTCCTTAGCTTCGCACTTTCTCTACTTCTATTATTAGTCCTCACTCCCACGTTTTCAGCTGCCTCGTCCACTTTCATAAGAAAAGGAAATACAAATGAAAAAGTCGTCGCACTAACGTTTGATGATGGTTCTGACGGAACAAACTTCAATCGTATTGTATCAATTTTAGACAAACATAATATTAAAGCGACTTTCTTTTTAACGGGTTCAGGTGCTGAGACGCATCCAGGCCCGGTTCAAGATGTGTTTGACGCTGGTCACGATATTGGGAACCATTCCTACAACCATCCTGATTTCACTGGTATTTCAACCTCAAGTATGCAAGATCAACTTGCAAGAACAGAAACAACCATCTCAAACATTACTGGTATTAGTACAAAACCATTTTTCCGCGCACCATATGGGGCAACCAATCAAACTGTATTGGACACGGTTGGTAATGCAGGGTATTCATATACGCTACATTGGACCATTGACACAATCGACTGGACTGGTAATTCGGCAACCACAATTACAAATCGAGTCATGGACAATATCGTTCCTGGCGCAATCATTTTGATGCATACGGGCGCAGGAGCAGTTGGTACACCTCAAGCACTTGAAACGATTATTCCGCGATTGAAAAATATGGGTTATCGTTTTGTGACGATTTCAGAATTATTGAATATCTCAGCCAATCCACCAGCCAATAATAACACAACTCAAACTTATACTGTTAAAGCTGGCGATACACTCTATGCTATCGCTCTTCGCTATGGAACAACCATTTCACAACTTGTCTCATTAAATCATATTACTAATCCAAATCTTATTCGAATTGGCCAAGTGTTGCGCCTTCCTGGTAATCACACGCCTGCACCCGTACCGACTCAAACTCCAACTCTTCCGTCCACTTCCACGACAAGTTACACCGTCAAACCTAATGACACCCTTTATGCGATTGCACTTAAGTATGGGGTTAGCATTAACCATCTTGTTCAAATGAATAACATTTCAAATCCAAATTTAATTTTGATTGGGCAAGTGCTACTTATTTCTCAAACACCTCAAACACCAGCACCTACTCCTCCACCAGCCACTACTACGACCTATACCGTCAAAAGTGGTGACATCTTATATGCCCTTGCCTTAAGATACCAGACAAGCGTTTCAAAAATTGTTCAGTTAAATAACATTTCAAATCCAAACTTGATTCTTGTTGGTCAAGTGTTACGTATTAAATAAGCTTCTTAGTCTTAAAAAAGACGACTGGCCCCTCATGAATACATCATGATTAGGAACTAGTCGTCTTTATTTTAATTGTTAATTCGCAACAATGTTAACTAATTTACCAGGAACGGCAATCACTTTTCTAATTGTTTTCCCTTCAATCTCTTGTTTGATTTTTTCATCTTGCATAGCTGCTTCCGTTAATTCATCTCTTGTCAGATCTGCTGAAACAACTGCACGTGAACGTACTTTTCCGTTAACTTGGAAAATAACTTCAATTTCATCATCAACTAAATATTTTTCATCATAGGTTGGCCATGACACATAGCTAATTGATTTAGTATTATTCAATTTTTGCCATAGTTCTTCACCAATATGTGGTGCGATCGGAGCTAGTAGTTGAACGAAACCTTTGATGTACTCAATTGGCAACGCCTCAGCTTTATTCGCTTCATTGACGAAAATCATCATTTGAGAAATCGCAGTGTTGAAGTGTAGATTTCCGTAATCTTCCGTCACTTTTTTAACAGTGTAATGATAGACTTTGTCCAAGTCACCTTGGTTTACTTTCGTCACACGGTCTCTGACTTTTCCTTCATCATCAATGATCAAACGCCATACTCGGTCTAAGAAACGTCGACTTGCTTCTAGCCCTTTGTCGTTCCATGCTGTACTTGCATCTAGTGGACCCATAAACATTTCGTATAGACGTAGCGTATCTGCTCCGTATTCTTCAACGATGTCATCTGGGTTAACCACATTCCCTTTTGATTTAGACATTTTCTCGTTGTTTTCACCTAAGATCATTCCTTGGTTAAACAATTTCTCAAATGGCTCTTTTGTTTTAACGATGCCTAAGTCATAAAGGAATTTATGCCAGAAACGAGCATACAACAAGTGAAGAACCGCGTGCTCCGCTCCACCAATGTATAAGTCTACGTTGCCCCAGTAATCAATTGCATCTTCACCAACCATATTATCTTCATTATTTGGATCCATGAAGCGTAGGAAGTACCAAGAACTACCAGCCCATTGTGGCATTGTGTTAGTCTCGCGCTTCCCTTTCATACCTGTTTCTGGATCTACTACGTTAACCCATTCGTCCAAGTTCGCTAATGGTGACTCACCAGTACCGCTTGGTTGGATTTTGTCTGTTTTTGGTAGAAGCACTGGTAATTGATCTTCCGGAACGACAGTTGTTGTCCCGTCTTCCCAGTGAATAACAGGAATTGGCTCTCCCCAGTAACGTTGACGTGAGAATAACCAGTCACGTAGACGATAAGAAATAACCTTTTCGCCTCTCTTATTTTCCACTAACCACTCTTCCATGGTTTTAATGGCTGTATCTTTATCCATGCCATTTAAGAAATCGGAGTTAATATGTGGCCCATCTTCAGTAAAGGCTTCTTCTTCAACGTTGCCACCTTCTAAAACAGGTACAATGTTCAAATCGAATTTCTTAGCAAATTCATAGTCACGTTGATCGTGTGCTGGAACTGCCATAATTGCGCCTGTTCCATAAGTAGATAGAACATAGTCTGAAATCCAAATTGGCATTTCTTCGCCATTTACTGGGTTAATTGC
>CAZLGI010000037.1:0-4703 GCA_964558995.1 uncultured Carnobacteriaceae bacterium
CATTATCTTCACCCCTGAATTAATTCTCATACTCTTAGTATAAAGCAATGAACGTAAAAGATGAAAGATTCTAGGTTTATTATGGGAATTGTTTCATTTTCAGATGAACAGAATTAAATATCAATAACAAGGCCACTAATGCGTGTTAGTATTAAGCAAACACTATAAGAGGAAAGAAAAGTTTTGAGTTAACAAAAAAATAGAGCCCCTTTCCGATTCTGAACCGGAAAAGAAACTCTATTTTTTCTTATTATTGATTGACCTCTTTATAAGCTGCAGTGTACTCATCAATAACGGTTTGTCCGCCATTTTTTAGGAATGTTTCGATTGCTTTATCGAAGTCTTCCATTTGAATATCGCCCATCATGAATTGATAGTAGGCATCTTCGATTCCTTCAACAAGTGAACTCCATTGTGATGTATACGCATCTGAGTCTAGCGCTTGTGCAATGTTAATGACTGCAAACTCTGCGTTCTCAGCCATTTTCTCAGTTGCTTCGTTTGATAATTCTGATTCAACTTTGAACGTTGTTACTAATTCAGATGGACGTGAGCTTGAAAGTGGTTGTACTTCTTGTTGCCATTTGGTATCGTCAATACGTTTCAGAACGTCGCCTTCAGCAAGCTCGTAGTGAACGCCTTCGATACCTTCTGTCATCAATGTGAATGGTTCGATATCCATCAAGTCGTTAATGAATTGTAGAACAACACGTAAGTCGTCTTCTGTCTTAACGTTTGCTTTAGAGATTGCTAACCAACCACCCATTCCGCCGTTTGTATCAGAAAGTACACGACGCTCAACATCGCCATGAGTGATGTCGTTGATCAATGCCCAGTCCATAACCTCTTCTTGAGGTGTTCCTGCTGCTGCGATCATGTAGTTGTTTGCTTCGAATAGGCCAGCAAAGATGATACCACCTTTACCTGTTACTAAGTAGTCTTTTTGATCAGCTTTTGGCATCACAGCAAAGTCAGAGTTCATCCAACCATTCGCATAGATGTTACGGTAGTATTCCATTGCTTCCTTGAATTCTGGTTGCATGAATGAAGGAATAATTTCATCCTTGTCGTTTAATGCAAAGACACTACCTGCGCCAAAGTAACCTGTTAAGCTACGGAACCCAACTGCATAGGATTCTTGACGCTCAACAAAACCTACTGTATCGTCAATACCGTTTCCATCTGGATCGTCTTCAGTGAAGGCACGTGCGACTTCTTGTAACTCTTCAAGTGTTTTTGGTTGCTCTAAGCCTAAGTTATCCAACCAGTCTTGACGAACCAATGTTCCATAACGAGCGATTGGTTTTTGTACCGGCACACCGTAAACTTTTCCATTAATACGTGATACGTCAATTGTTGCATCGTTAATTTGTGATAAATTGTCAAATTCTGATAAGTAAGGTTCAACATCCCAGAACATGCCGGATGCTAAAGCTTGCCGAACGGTTGTATTCGCAATTTGAGTGAGAGATACAATGTCTGTTAATGTATCTGATGATAAAGCCGCGTTAATACGCTCTTCTTTAGAGGCATCTGGAACCCATTGGAAATCAATCTCGATGCCTGTATACTCTTCTAATTTTTCTTCTACGTCTCCACTTGGTGGCGTTGGTGTATGAAGCATCGCCATCCAAGATATAGAATCTTTTGTACTTGCGTTTTCGCTAGGTTTAGACGTTTCCGTCGTCCCATTGCCTTTGCTTCCAGTATCCGTTGATCCTGAATCTCCCGAACCTCCGCCACCACAAGCAGCTAATAGTACACTTGCAGTTAATAATCCAATATATAACCCAATGCGTTTCTTTTTCATTTTTACTCTCCTTTGAGATTTTTTTATATTCTTTCTCCTTCTTGATCCCTTATCCAAATTTGCTTTCCCCGCTTCCCACAAAAACGATTTGGGGGAATTTGAAATCGGTTTCAAAAGATGTGAAAAATAAATCTGGTCGCACTGACCGATAAAGACTTAAAGCTAGAGACGTATAACTCCTTCGTATGAAACCGCAATCATTTTACGTCTCACTAAAATATTTTTGTATAAAATAAATAGCGATTAAATTTGCACCACCACTTATTTATCGTAATTTTACGTAATAATTTCGAGAAATGTAATAATCATTTCATTACTAGTGATAATCGTACTTACTTTGCCGTCATATGGCTGTTTCGATACCTATGATATTCGTCACTTCCTCCAATATATAGACAAATACTCCAAATGATTATGTATACTTTGTCTTTTTTTGCGACTAAAAGCTCAAAAAAATATCATTTACTCTGATAAAAATAAAAAGTCCTACACTAGAAAATGAATTCTAGTGTAGAACTTTTGAATTTTAGTCTTGTACTTCTGTCGTTGTGATGAATAAATAATAAACGCCAACAACCATCGCGGTGACTATTCCGGTAAAGAGTGCTAGATTTTGATTCACGAAAGCAAGCGTATTAAGAATCATAATAAAGTAAGCAGGGTTCTCTGTGCTTGCTGAGAATGAAACAATAAATATAAATAAACCGAACAAAACTGCTCCTGGGATGAACGCTTTTGCTTTATAACGATAGAGTGCTAACAGCCCACTTGCTACTAATAGAAGTTTTATAAACTCACCGATTATTTTTCCTAATGTAAGATAATTATCGCTTAGCGTTGCCCAATAAACAGATGTCACACCCGTCCACTCTACTTCGACTGCGCCAGTTGCTAATGCAAGCAGCACCGAAAGGAATGCATAGATTATAATTTGAACGATAAAGTAAGAGCGTCTAGAAACACCAAATCTTATCGCAGTATCAAAAAACATTAAACCATCCCATATAGCATATAGTAATCCTAGAAAAGATAGTGGAGCAGTAACACCTACAAAAATATTAAGCCAAAGTGGTTTACTCAAAAATTCATCAAATATTTTTGGATCAATTAGATATAAGAATAGTAAAAATAAACCGGATATTCCATAAGAAATTATTGCAGCAGTTAACGCAGACTTTTTTAAGTTTGATAATTGAAATTTAAATGTACGATTCATAATGTCCTCCTTGTAACCTTTATTTATTTTTCTACAAGTGCGTTAAATAAGCTTTGTAAATTTAATGGTTGAACGTCTCCACCACTAGCCTTAATTCTATTAATCTCTTCATTGGTTAACTTTTCATAAATAATTTGATCCACTCTTGTTCCAAAGGTTGATTCACTAATGACACGTTTATTCTCGATTGGGTAATTCGAAATCATATGTGCTTTTAGCTGAACCTCTTCTAAGCTCTCATCAACGAGTACCTTTGTATCTTTCAAAATCACCACATTGGTCAAATAATTCTCAACTTCTTGGATTAAATGCGTCGATAACATAAATAAGCGTGGATGCTCTTCGTAATCTTCCATCATAAAACGAAAGAAATTCTGACGGTTAACCGAATCTAAACCATTTGTCGGTTCATCCAATATCGTAATCGGTGCTCTTGTCGCCAGACCAATTGTGTTTTGTACTAATGTCCGATTACCTGTAGAAAGTTTGTTGAATTTATTTTTCAGCGTAATGCCGTAACTATCTAGCATCATTTCAGCAAAATCACGGTCAAAGAACTCATACATGCTGCTGTAAGCTTTGAAAATATCTTTAATCTTACCTTGAAATAACGAGTTGTATTTATTAATTTCCCCACCAACATAAACGATGTCTTTTAAGATTTCACCGTTGTCCTTAGCCAACACACCATTAACGGTAATGTCACCTTGGTAGTTTGGAATCATGTTAAAAATAATTTTCATTAACGTTGTTTTTCCGACTCCGTTACGTCCTAAAATGCCATAAACGCCTTCTGGATTTTGAAAATTCAAATTGATGCCATCCAAAATGAGATTCTTACCATATTTTTTTGTGATATTTTTCAATTCAAGCATTTGCTTCACTCCCAATCATGTCGATTAATTCTTGCTTACTAATATTTAACTGTTTTGCTTCATTCAAAAACTTAGGTAATAACTCTTTCACGAAATAGTCTTTTCGTTTTCGGACGATAATTTGTTGCGCATCCGCCGTCACGAACATGCCTAAGCCTCGTTTTTTGTACAAAATGGCCTGATCGACTAATTCATTCAACCCCTTCCCAGCAGTTGCCGGGTTGACATTCATTGATTTAGAAAATTCATTCGTTGAAGGGACTTTATCTTCAGCGACTAAACGATTGCTTATAATTTCATTTTCAATGAACTGAGAAATTTGTAAATAAATCGGAATATTTGATTCCATTACTAGACCTCCTCGATCTTGCCTTCTTGTTGGTTCGTTACTTGACTAACTAACCTATGAACTCAGTATAAACGATTTATTTTAGATTGCAACTATTATCTTCATAAAAACGAAAAAAACTTCTCTCCCGACTAAATCGGAAAGGAAGTTAAAGTGGAATACGACTACAATTTATAATGCAAAACATATTCGTTCCACTCTTCATTGAATGAGTGAAGTTCAAAACCTTCTGAGCGCAGTAAGTTCCCCATTATTTCGTTGCCTTTAACATAGTCGGCAATTAGCAGCTTCGTTTCTTTTTGAGCTTTAGCCATCTCAATGACCTTTTGAACTGTCTTTCGGCCATAACCTCTGCCTTGAAAATTCTTATCAATCATCATACGCCAAATCATGAATTCATTTTCTTCTTCATTTAAATCAAGCAAAATAAATCCTACAACTTCGTCTTGATCT
>CAZLGI010000037.1:4713-6739 GCA_964558995.1 uncultured Carnobacteriaceae bacterium
GTGGAAGATAGGCACAAGTTGACAGATCTTTTTGAAGTAGCCGGCTTTATAGATGCGGGAAATATATGGACAATCAAATACTATGAAGGTCAGTCTGGGGGGCAGTTTAAGCTTAATCAGTTCTACAAAGAGATAGCTCTAGCTTATGGGGCAGGACTTCGTCTTGATCTTGGATTGCATATGGAAAAACATCGCCTGCATCACGATAGTAATAACAATCAGCGAGTGATCGAACGTTTGGCGCGACGAATTTGCTTTGCGCTTCGGATACTTCTAAGCTTAATACTTTTTCGTAGTTATCTTTATTAATTTCGATGAATTGGATCATAGTAGGTTCCCCTTGTTTGGTTTAGTTTTTGACAGTTGCATGATCTAAAAAAACTTCTAATGAATTTTGAAAAGTTAATTCATGTTATTATTATACTTAATAGAGTGATCGTTATCCATTAAACATTTAACTTAAAGCTCTCTGCTGTTCTTTAGTCTAATTTCTATTTTTACGTTTAATCCTGGTACATTGACAAAAATTAAATTAAATTGTATAATTAACCTTACACCGAACATGTTTTACCCTTTTTATTGAGGGGATGTTACGGATTCGACAGGTATAGGTCGAGCTTTTGATGCGCTTCGTAGGTTACGGCTACGAAAAAACGTTACAGTTAAAATTAACTGACAAAACAAACAATAACACTTTAGCTTTCGCTGCGTAAAAACAGCTAGCTAAGATCCTCTTGGCATCGTCCATGTGCTCAAGTAAGGGTCCCATTCTCAGTGGACTACGTTAGAACCTTCCATCTGTAGGAACTAAAAGAGACTAACCAGATTAGCCAATTGTGATGCCTGTTAAACGGCTAGCATGCGGCGAAACTCAAATGGTTTAACTATGAGCGTAGATTTGAAAGTGCCGATATGCTTGGACGGGGGTTCGACTCCCCCCATCTCCATAGAGATTAATACAATTAAATCCTTAAGCAATTATGATAACATTCATAAATTGTTTAAGGATTTTTTTATTATCTAGCGAATTAAAAAACCCCCAGACAATTCTCTGAGGGCTTGTATCATCTATTCTTCTTTAGACTCAAGTGGTAATTCATCGTCTCGGTCTTTGTCTGTTGGTAAAACTTTGTGTGTTTTTGGTTCGTCTTCTTTGTTGAAGGTGTTATCTGGTGCGAAGTGCTCGACGCTGTTGAATTTTTCTAAGTGATATAGGCCATCATAGTACTTAACGACTGAAATACTGGCGTTGTCTAAGTGGCGATCAATTTTGAATTCAGGTATTAGAGCATGAATCATATTTCGAATCGTCATTCCATGAGAAACGACTAAAATATTTCGACCAGTTCCGCGGTGTTCGTTAATTAGTTTAATTAGCCCTCTTTCAACACGTAACCAGAAAGTTAAATAGTCTTCTGCTTCGTTGTAAGGGTCCATTTTGCGCATACCGTTTAGTTCTTGAATAACGGAATTGTCATCGGAATAATCGATGCCGTCTTCGTAACCAAGAAATTTCCAGAGTTTTTGCCATGTTTCTGTCGCATCCAGACCTTCAAATGAACCGAAGAAAATTTCTCGGAATTCTGGCATAGCGACTACTTTTGGCGTATCTTTATGTTCATTCTCGTTTAGGATAATTTGGGCTGTCTCAAATGTTCTACGTAAATCACTACAATACACAGCGTCAAATTTTACATTGGCAAGACCCGCACCACTTCGGGATACGTCACGTTTCCCTCGATTCGTTAAGGGAGCATCCGACCATCCTTGCATCCTGTTATATTGATTTAAGTAAGTTTCACCATGTCTCATAAAATAAAAAGTTACTCCGTCTACCATTGTCCACCTCTTCAAATTATTTTTTCATAACACGTTCGATAATTTCGCCTTCTTGGTATGCAAATAATAAATGCTCTAAATCTTGCACTTGTCGAGCTAGGCGGTTTCCAACATCAGTTTCTCGAACTGTTTTACGTTCCAATTCTTTGTCCACAATACGACGCGTTGAAACGATATCTTTTTCATT
>CAZLGI010000037.1:6749-11485 GCA_964558995.1 uncultured Carnobacteriaceae bacterium
CTGCATGCCAAATGAATTATAGAGTAGCGTATAACCTGCTAATCCAGTTGTTGGTTGGTAAGCTTTTGAGAAACCACCATCAATGACAATGAGTTTGCCGTCAGCTTTTAGCGGGCTCTCTCCCCTTTTTTCTTTGACAGGGGTATGGCCATTGATAATGTGCCCTTTTGTTGGATCTAAACCAAACTCTTGTAGGATTTGGTAGCACGTATCAATATTGTTTCTCTTGCTGTAATAGGCATTTTTATTTTCAAGGTGGGTTTCCTCATCAGCAACATAAAAACGCTCGAAAGTCGTCATTTTGTCCTTACCAAAGAGAGAAGAAGCCTTCCCTTCCCACAGGTACCACACATAGTCTAAGTAGCGGTTATTTTCCTCACCTTTTCGGCGGTTTAAGTAGCCTTTACGTAAGACGTCCTCGTATTTATCAAGCAATTTCTTACCTTGGTATTTCTTCCCATTGATGTCCATATCCATGAAACTTCCGTCATCATTTAACGGGACACAACCATGGAAAAGTAAGTTGTCGTTGTATTTCAAATACATGCTGCCTTTACTGAAAAGAAATTTCACATGTTTATGTAATCGCTCGGAATTTAAGAAGCCTTCCATTAATCTCTCAACAACGATTTCTTCTTCTTCTGTCAGCTTAAAGGGATCTTTTGGATCAACGGTTGGGAAGTAATCACATTTCAATGGATAGGACTTTCCATCAATTTCAATGGTGCTGTCTTCAAAGTTAAGTTTAGATAGTAGCAAGCGGTCATCCATATTAAACTCAGGGCGTTGTTGAATAATTTGGCCTTCAAGTTTGAATTGAATGATCGAAATCGCTTGGTTCATTTTCGCAATTTGTCTAATTTCTTCTGGGAACATCTTCTCGTCAGAATGAGGGTTAATTTTCGGCATGTAAGGTTCGTAACGGTCTTCCGGATAGTTCATTTCTGAAAAGAGCATCAATGAACGCAATGAAATCCCGTATGCGTCCTCGATAATTTCTAAGTTATCGTAGCGCGCAGAAATACGAATCACGTTGGCCATACAGGCTGCAGACCCGCTGGCCGCTCCCATCCATAGCACATCATGATTTCCCCATTGAATATCCAGCTCATGATCAACCATTAAGGTATCCATAATTTTATCTGGTGAAGGTCCTCGGTCATAAATATCGCCGACGATATGTAGATGGTCAACAACGAGGCGTTGAATCACATAAGCAAAGGCGGAGATTAATTCTTTCGCACGGTCTAATGAAATAACTGTTCGAATAATTTTGTCATAATAATCTTCTTTGTTTGAGGTGATATTATCTTTGAATAATAGTTCTTCGATAATATAAGCATAGTCTTCAGGTAAATTTTTTCTTACTTTAGACCTGGTGTACTTCGATGAAACGAAACCACATAACTCCGTAATTCTAGATGTTGTCAGCATGAAGAATTCTTCAATTTCTTCATCTGATCTTAGTTGAGATACGATTGAATCGATTTTTTCTTCAGGGTAATACACAATAACTGCGAGTTGATTCATTTCTCGTGTGCTCAATCTACCTTGGAAGATTTCTTTTATTTTCTCTTTAATGTTACCTGAACCATTACGCAACACATGTTGTACAGCTTCATACTCACCATGTAGATCGCTAATAAAGTGCTCAGTACCTTTAGGCAAATTCATGATCGCTTCTAAATTAATGATTTCAGTAACGACATCAGCCATTGTTGGATATTCTTTTGCGAGCAAGCGCAAATATTTATCTTTTCCAACGACCATGAGACCACCTCCGAAATATTATAGTATAGCTTTACACACCTATGATAACATTATTGCAAGAAAAAGAGAATACAACCCAATTAATTGGTCGTATTCTCTCACTTGTCTTTAATTCCGATTTCGGTCTCTTAATGCACGTTCGATATCGCGTTTCATGTCCTTTTGTTTCAAGGCATCACGCTTATCGTATTGCTTTTTACCTTTAGCGACGCCGATTAAGACTTTGGCAAAGCCATTTTTAATATAAACGCGCAAAGGAATCAAGGTAATCCCTTGTCCTTTGACTTGACCAGCTAAGGAGGCAATTTGTTTTTTATGTAACAACAACTTGCGACTTCTTAGTGGATCGTGGTTGAAAATATTTCCTTTTTCAAAAGGACTAATATGCACGTTTTGCAACAATGCTTCGCCTTGGTGAATCGAGACGTAACCATCTCGCAAGGTAATATTTCCGTTACGAATAGATTTAATCTCTGTTCCTTTTAAGACCATTCCCGCTTCTATCGTCTCCATAATTGTATATTCATGGCGTGCTTGACGATTTTGTGCGAGAACTTTTCCCGTTCCTTTTGGCATGTTCCTTCCCTCAATTTCTCACTCAAATTTACCTACGTTTTTTTCTAGTGTTTTGATTCTTTTTTCCTCTACGGTCTTGCGGTTTTGGTTTGTTGGTTTGTTTTTTCTTCTTCTTACTTGAACTACGCATCTCTTCGTCGTAAACCGTCAGATCTTTGTCTTCAACAATCGCGAAGTCAATTTCGCGTGTTTCGACATCTGCTTTGGTGACTTCAATTCGAACTTTTTGACCGATTCGATAAACAATTCCAGTCCGCTCTCCTAAGAGTACCATATGGCTTTCGATTAGGTTGAAGTAATCTTGATTCATATTGGAAATATGGACCAAACCTTCGATTGTATTTGGTAATTCTACGAAGATACCGAATTTCGTGACGGAACTAATGATACCTTCAAACTCCATCCCAACTTTATCGACCATAAATTCAGTTTTCTTCAGTGCTTCTGTTTCACGTTCTGCATCCACAGAGCGTCTTTCAGTTACTGAACTTTGAACCGCGATATCAGCTAACTTATCTTGCCATTTCTTCTTCGCCCCGCCGACATTTCCTTTGATCATATATTCTCTAATCAAACGGTGGACGGTTAAGTCAGGATAGCGACGGATTGGTGATGTGAAGTGCGTATAATCCTTCGTTGCTAAACCATAGTGACCGATTGGTGATGGATCGTATTTTGCTTGCTTCATGCTACGCAAGAGCACACTCGATACAACCGCATCGTACGGTTTGTCTTTCGTTTCTTGTAAGACTTGTTGTAATTGGCTTGGCTTAATATTTTCGCTTGTTCCTTTTACGGTAATGCCGAAAGTTGTAAGAAACTCTAGGAAACGAAGCATTTTCGTTGGATCTGGTTGTTCGTGAATCCGGTAAATAAATGGCAAGTCTTTACGCGTGAAGTGAGCAGCGATCGTTTCGTTTGCTGATAGCATAAAGGATTCGATTAAGCGTTCACCAACGCCTCTTTTGACAATGACAATGTCTAACGGATTCCCTTTTTCATCGACAACAATCTTAGATTCTTGCGTATCGAAATCGATTGATCCTCTTTGTTTACGTTTTTTCTCTAAAATGTTATGTAGAGATTTCATGCCATCTAGCATATCGACATAATCGAGATACTCTTCTCTTGTTTTGTGATCTTTGTCGTCTAAAATGGCGTTCACAGCTGTATAAGTGAAGCGTTGTTTAGAGATAATTACACTTGGGAAGATATCGTAATTAACAACTCTCCCAGCGCCATCAAATTCCATCACACAAGACATAGCTAAGCGCTCTTCATTTGGTAAGAGTGAACACACACCGTTCGACAGCTTTTGTGGCAACATTGGCACAACGCGGTCAGTTAGGTAAACACTCGTTCCTCTTTCATAAGCTTCTTTATCAATCGGTGAATTTTCCGTTACAAAATAGGAAACGTCTGCGATATGCACACCTAGTTCATAATTGCCGTTTTCTAATTGGTTGAAAGAAATCGCATCATCTAAGTCTTTTGCGTCGGCGCCATCGATGGTGATGATGGTTTCTTCGCGTAAGTCGACACGGTTTTCGTATTCTTCAGCTGGAATTTCAAACGGAATTTCTTCTGCTTGTTGAATCGCATCTTCAGCAAATTCAGTTGGAATACCGAATTTGTAAAGAATTGATAGAATATCTACACCTGGCGCATTTTTATGGCCGATTTCACTTGTAACTAAACCAGTCATTGCAACTGGATTTTCAGGTGATGGGTATTCTGTAATTTCAACGAGACAAATGCTGCCTTCAACCGGCTTGATGCCTTCTGGCTTAATGTAGAGCACGATACGTTTTAATTTATTATCTTGTGGGACGACATAACCTAAGTAGCCAGTTTCTTCACGTCTGTCTGCATCATATGGGAAAAACTCTCCGACAATGCGGTTCGTTTTACGTTCAATGATGTTTGTAACGCTGCCTTCAGGTCCTTTGTTATTCCATGGTTCAGGTTTACGAGTGATTTTAACTTCAACTGTGTCGGTTTCTGCTTTTGTGCCAGCCTTTATACCCCCAAGCTTAGTTTTAGTGGCAGGGCTTATTTCAGCAAATGCATTTAGGCCTGGAACCTTAGCTCCTTCTTCAATTACTAACTCTCCACCTATTACGGTTTTCACGCCGCCTTGCTCGGTATAGTTTTTCGTGTTATAACTCATAGCGCACCTCCATTAAGCTTTCTGCTGCAATACTTTAATGGCCTCAGGCAGGATTAGTTTCCCATCAACTCTTTGACTTGCTAAAAATCCTACCTGGCCAGTAGTAGCAAATAGCTCATTTAATCTCTTAAAAGACCTGCCTTGTCTATCTGCTATCCAGTAATACTTGTAATCTCCAAAGGCTATGGTCTTTGCCCCGGCTTCAATACTTGGAGCAAAG
>CAZLGI010000038.1:0-11319 GCA_964558995.1 uncultured Carnobacteriaceae bacterium
CAGCAAATGCAATGGGAATGATGGATCCAAATTATATTCCACCAGAACAAGGAATAAAATTTGCGGTTATTATCGTTGCCACTCTACCGATCTTGATTTTCTACCCATTCCTCCAAAAGCACTTCACAAAAGGAATGTTAGTTGGTTCGGTAAAAGGTTAAAAAATGAAGCGATCTAATAGAGGATATTTGAAAAAAATCTTCATCGAAAGGGCGGTTTGCCGTTTTGATGGGGATTTTGTTTTTATTTCCTGAGCTTTGTTCACCACAAAAAAATACATCAAGCTCTCAAAAATCGAAAGATTGATGTATAACAGTTAATCTAATTAATGCTCAGTGCTAGCTTCTTTCTCTTGTTCTTGAGCTCGGAAGCTTCCTGGTGTGAGGCCAGTTTTTTTCTTGAACAGGCGGTTGAAGTAGCTGCTGTTGTAGCCAACATGTTTGGCGATTTCATTAATTTTTTGGTCGGAATTTACTAGCAAACTCTTGGCTTTCTCAAGGCGGAGGTTTGTGATGTAGTCAATGTAATTAACATTCAGGATATCCTTAAACCCTTTGCTTAAAACATGTGGCTCGAGATCGAGTTCAGCTGCCGATTGCTCCAAAGATAGATTCGGATCAGTATAATTCTGATGCAAATAATCGCGCAAATGCATAATTTTTGTTCGCATATTATCATGCCTAGATTGGCTATAAAGTTGAAAGGCCTCTTCAAGGAATGAATGATAGAGCTCGTCAGCTAAGGACTCGCTATCAAAGTGTGTATCGAGCTGATTAATGAGTTCTTCTTTGGAAAGAAAATCTTTTTGGGAAATGCAGTTTTCTAACAAAAAGAAGGAAATTGTATCATATAAGCGTTTAACTACTTCAATCGTGTAGATGTGTATATCAGATTGGCTAATCACAGCATTAATGAAGTCGTTCGTATGCGTATACAATTTATCAGGATGATTATTTCTAAAATCATTAATCAATTGTTCCTCAATATTGGTTGGATAAATGATGCCTGTTGTAATATCGTTCAAGTCATTCATTGGGAAAAGTAACTGATTTTCATTCACCATACGATGGAAAAGACGATTATATGATAAAGCTTCATAAACGCTAGGTAACAGTTTAATCTCGGTGTTATTTTCACTGACTGTAATGGTGGCGAAGCGTTTTAGGATGGTGTTAATATTTTTGAAAATATCATTTGTGAAGAGGTCATCCGTTTGGTCATCTTCTAGCGTAATCGAACAGAACACATAGAGCGTGTGATCATTTTGATGTAAAATCGCGAACTCGCATAAATGTTTCTGCGCCAAATCATTTACAAGATTTTCCAAAACGAAACCATTCAATTCGGAAAAATGTGTCTTTTTATCAGATGAATTAACATAACCGGTTAATTGGATGGAGTAGAGGCGATAGCCATTTCTCAATGTATGCCAACCACTTTTTTCCATACGACTTAACAGTTCAGCTTCCGTATAGAAATCATATTCACCGCGAATAATTTTGTTAATGAAGTTTCTTTTGGTTCTTTTCTCATGAATTTGGGTTTGGGTAACTAACAGATTTCGTTCGTTTTGTAGCTCTTCCCAATGCGTTTTTAAGTAATCGATGGCAGAGGAAGATGAGTCTTTTTCATTCACCTTTTCGCCAGTAATTTCACCGATAAAATCGTAAATCGGTTTATACTGCCTTTTCGAAAGGAGGTAACTATAGAGAATCGTTCCGCCAATTAAAAATAAGGAAATAAGAACTAAAATTTTCGATAACGATTGGATCGGTTGAATGAGTGAGTTGACCGGAACTAAGGAATGAAAGGCCCAATCATGATTAAAACGTGTTTGTGAGATTGAAACGAGATTATACTCGATATTATCAAGTTTAATGAAATTATCAGAAGCCTCTGAAAATTTCATATCTGCTGGAATAGTGCCCGTCGTTACAATGGGCTCACCATCTATGAAATAAGCAGCGAAACCACTATCAGAGCCAGTTGTCACTTCTAACATATTGCGCAAATGGTCAAGGTCAATACTCACAATTAGAAAGACGGATTTTGTATCAGAAATATTTTGTGTGAAGTACAAATCAACGCTACGTAAGCTGGATCTTTTGTTCCATTGAAAGGTTTGTTCAGGTTTTATAAGTTCAATAGCGGGGTGAATATTATTGGTCATTTGTGACCAAGTGCCACCAGCGTTTACGTAGAAAGGCTCATCACTTTGGACAGCAATGGTTGCATTCTCAATTAGAGGTGAGGTATTTTCTAAATGAAAAAGACGCTTGCTAATGTCATCAAAAACTTGATAGTTTTGTCCAGCATCAGAATAGCGGACAAAAATATCATCTTCGAAACTATTCCCCCAATTAGAAATATAAGTCTCTAATTGTTGAATGGTGTAATTAATGTAATTGACTTGTTGAGTGAATTCCTTCTTATGGTCAGAGACGAATTCATCTTTAATCGGCCCTTCAACCAAATAAAACATTATCGCTGCAATGATTAGAACGGGTATTGAAAAAGTTACGGCACTAAAAAGTATTTTCTTTTTCATTAATCGATCATCTCAATCATTAAGCTAAATGGAAAACTTCGATCAAATCAGTGGCAACAGGGCTGTTGTCTTGATTTGTTTCCATCAAAGGTTCCATATATTGCCACCATTTTTGGCAAATTTCAGTTTGGCTAAATGTTTCATAATGAGTTTTGTCAAGAACTTCTAAATAAGCGAATAATTGTCGTGTTTTTGGTTCTAGGAAAATGGAGTAATTTGTTGCACCATAATCTTTTAAAGCCTCTTTCATTTCAGGCCAAAGTTCATCGTGCTTTTGCTTATATTCATCTTCTTTGCCAGGCTGGAGGTACATAACTGAAGCAATTCTTTCCATAATAATTCCTTCTCTCTTAATTTAGTAAATTAAATGAATGTACTTTTCTTTGCAAATATCAATCCAAGCTTGAGGTGGTTTCTTATCCGTCACCAAGTAATCAATTTCGTCTAAAGAAAAGACATTGATAAATGATTCCGTATCAAACTTTGTTGAATCAACCAGCATAATGATTTTAGTTGATCGCTCACTCATAGCTTTCTTGACTTGTGATTCTGGTTCATTTGAATCCATCACGCCATTGTCCAAAGATAGGCCACGGCAACTAAAGATTCCGAAATCAACGTTGTATCGTTTCAAGGTCATTTCAGTTGTTGGTCCGACCATTGATTGCGAGTTTTTCCGCATCGTGCCACCAGTTGCAACCAACTGTAAATCGCTGTTTAAAAATGAAGAAAGAATATCAATTGAGTTGGTGATAACCGATAAGTTCTTTTTTAATCCCTTCAACGTGTTTAAGGCTTCGAAAACAGTTGAACTAGCATCGACCATTAATGTGGCATTATCTGGGATAATATCCGATACTTTTTTGGCAATTTTATCTTTCAAATCTTTATTCAAACTATCTCTCGTAATGTAAGGAATTTCGGGGCTGTTTTTCTTATTAATCGTTGCGCCCCCGTGAGTCCGATTGACGATGCCTTCTTTTTCTAGCTTTTCCAAATCGCGTCGAATCGTTTCTTCTGAGACACCGAATTGATTAGATAGGTCAGAAACAAGCACTTTCTTATCTCGTTCAATCTTTTTAGTAATAGCTTCACGTCTCTCAAATGCTAACATAGGCAGTCCTCCTCTTTTATATAACACTATCATATAAAAAGACACGTATATTTGCAATCATTCTTTTGTTTTTAGAGGTGTTAAGCGCAAACATCGTTGGTAAAGTGTTGAAATATCTTTTTATATGTGAGATAATGAAAGCGAAAATAAGAGGAAGAATGGAGGTAAAATAGAAAGTGAATTACTATGCGTCTGTAGATATCGGAGCATCTAGCGGTAGGGTATTGCTGGGTTCTCTCGAAAATAACACTATTAAACTAGAAGAAATCCATCGTTTCAAAAATGATTTCCAATATAATGGAAGCTTTGATGTGTGGGATAGTGAGACTCTATTAGCAGAAATTCTAGTTGGTTTAGAGAAAATCTACCAATTAGGCATCGAAAGCTGTTCTTTGGGGATTGATACTTGGGCGGTTGACTATTGTCTATTAGATGAAAAAGGGCAAGCCATCCGTGACATTGTCAGTTACCGTGATCGCCGAACAACTGATGCGATTGAAGCACTCACGAAAAAAATATCTCGCGAAACAATTTATCAAAAAACAGGGATTCAATTTCAACCTTTTAACACCTTGATTCAATTATCAGTTGAGAAAAAGGAAAATCTTGCACGAACAGAAACGATTTTGCTAGTGCCAGACTATTTAACCTATCGATTAACGGGTGAAAAAGTACTTGAAAAAACAAATGCCTCAACCATGCAAATGATTAATCTTGAAACTGGTGAATTAGATGATGACTTATTGGAAGTTGTGGGATTAAGTAAAACGCAATTTCCGCCATTAGTTGATGCAGGAACACGAGTTGGTAAATTGAAACCAGACTTGTTCCCAGATTATCAACTACCGGCTGTTGACGTTTATGCAGTTGGCTCCCATGACACAGCTTCTGCGGTAGCCGGGACACCAGGCGAAGGCGAGAACTGGGCCTACTTAAGTAGCGGGACTTGGTCGTTACTAGGGATGGAATTAGAAGACCCAATCTCAAGTCAACAAGCTTTCCAAGAGAATTACACAAATGAAGGCGGTGTTTTCAATACTTACCGCTTCCTAAAAAACATTATGGGAATGTGGCTAATCCAAGAAGTAGCCAAGAACCTCGACTATAAATACACCTTTGTTGAGTTGGCAGAATTGGCTGAAAAAGAAAAAGCTTTCCAATTCGAAATCGACGTCAATGACGGCCGCTTCTTAAATCCAGACAATATGATTGAAGCGATTCAAGCATATTGTAAGGACACGGGACAAGCCATTCCAGAAACCCCAGGCGAATTAACCCGTTGTATTTATGACAGTTTAGCCTTGCGTTATAAAAAGGAACTTCGAACTTTGCAAGAGCTAACTGGAAAGAGAATCGATGAGCTGATTATTGTTGGTGGAGGTGGGAATATTTCCTTACTCAACCAAACAATCGCTGACATTACTGGCATGACAATTTGGACTGGACCATCAGAAGCGACAGCAATTGGGAATTTAATTATCCAAATGATTGCTCAAGGTGATTTAGAAGATCTTAAAGAAGCAAGGCAAGTGATTGCCAAAACATATCCAATGAAGAAATTTGTAAAAAAACAAGCTTAAACATCAAGGAGGAAAAAATGTCTACTATTAAAAAACGTTACGATTATGCAAAGGAAAAATATGGCGAGGTTGGAATTAATGTTGATGCCGTATTAGAGAAATTAAGTCAAGTGAAAATTTCAATGAACTGCTGGCAAGGTGACGATGTTCAAGGTTTCTTAACCCCAGATCAAGAATTAACTGGTGGGATTTCAGTAACAGGAGATTATCCTGGTGCAGCACGTACACCAGAAGAATTAAGAAGTGATCTAGAAAAAGCTTATTCCTTAATTCCTGGTAAACACAAATTAAACTTACATGCGATGTATATCGATACAGACGATAAAATTGATTTAGACGAAATTGAACCAAGACACTTTGAGAAATGGGTCGCCTGGGCAAAAGAGCAAGGTCTAGGTTTAGACTTTAACCCAACATTCTTCTCACATCCAAAGTCTGCAGATGGCTTTACGTTGAGTCACCCAGACGCTGAGGTTAGAGATTTCTGGATTGAACATGGAAAACGCTCAAGAAAAATTGCTGCTTATTTTGGTGAGGAATTAGGCCAAGTATCAGTCAATAATTTCTGGGTTCCGGATGGCTTTAAGGACAATCCAATTGATCGTCTATCTCCACGTGTTCGTTTGCAAAACTCATTAGATGAGATTTTTGCAGAAGACTATGACAAAGCATTGACTCTTGATGCTGTTGAGAGTAAAGTTTTCGGAATTGGCGCAGAAGCTTATACAGTTGGCTCGCACGAATTTTACATGGGGTATGGTATCACACGTAACAAATTAGTTTGTTTGGATGCAGGGCACTACCACCCAACTGAGATGATTTCTGATAAATTATCTGCTTTGTCACTATTCAGTGAAGGGATCCTACTACACGTGAGTCGTCCAGTACGTTGGGATAGTGACCACGTTGTTATTATGGATGATGAACTAGTTGAAATCGGTAAAGAATTAGTGCGTCATAATCTATTAGATAAGACACACATTGGCCTAGATTTCTTTGATGCAAGCATTAACCGTGTCGCTGCTTGGGCAATCGGAACGAGAAATACAATTAAAGCAGTCTTAAAAGGTATGTTAGAACCAACCGACCAATTGAAAAAAGCAGAACTAGAAGGTGACTACACTTATCGTCTAGCAATGACAGAAGAGTTGAAAGACTATCCATTTGGTGATGTTTGGGATTATTACTGTGAACAACAAGGCGTCCCTGTAGGCATGGCTTGGTACGACGAAGTAAAACAATACGAAAAAGATGTTTTGAAGAAGAGATAGGGAGGCTTTTATTAATGGCGAATATGAATATTATTGAATCACCCTTCGTGCAAGAAATGATGCAGACAACTGCAAACATGTATCGCTTAGGTTGGGACGAACGTAATGGTGGAAATATTAGTTATTTATTAGATGAAGAATTAGTTGGGAAATATTTAAATTTGGATAACGTTTTAAGGACGATTCCACTTGCATTTGATGGCAAGAAATTAGCTGGAAAGATCTTCATCGTGACAGGTTCAGGCGAATACTTCAAAAATGTTATCCACAATCCAGAAAGATGTTTAGGTATTATCCGTATTGCTGGAACTGGGGATCATGTTGAATTGCTATGGGGTTATTCAGCGGGTTGTAATCCTACAAGTGAATTACCATCTCACTTGATGAGTCACATTGCTCGTTTAGAAGTCGATCCAGAAAACCGTGTTGTTATGCACTGTCATGCATCTCATTTATTAGCGATGACCTTTACACATCCGCTTGAAGAGCGCGCATTAACGCGTACTTTGTGGCAAATGTGTACGGAATGTCTAGTTGTTTTCCCAGAAGGTGTGGGAATTATTCCGTGGATTGTTCCAGGAACAGAAGAAATTGGCGAAGCGACAGCTGCTAAAATGAAAGACAATCGTGTTGTTATTTGGCCTCATCACGGGGTTTACGGCGCAGGGAAAGATTTAGATGAAACATTTGGTCTAATTGAAACAGTAGAAAAAGGCGCACAGACGTATACTTATGTACGCGCACAAGGCGAAATTCTCCAAACAATTACAGATCAACAACTAGCAGATTTAGGCGTAGCATTTAACGTTGAGCCTAGAGAAGGTTACTTAGATATTTAATAAACAAGCTGGTTTCTGACTGTTCAGGACCAGCTTTTTTTATAAAAAACAATAAATTTCTAGGAGGAAAAACAAATGACATTAAACATAGCCATTAGAGGACATGACTTTACACAAGTAGACTCACCAGATAAATTAGCTGAGAAGATTGGTGCGTCAGGTATTAAGAACATTCAATTCGCTCTGCCATTGTCATTCCCATCCGTGCCATCAGAAGGTAAGAATATGAACGTCGGTATGGGAAGTTATTATCGTCGCATTTTCCAAGCCCATGATGTGGAAATTCCAGTCCTTAGTTGTTACATCAATATGATCCATCCTGATCTCAACGAACGCAAACAAGTCCTTGATAAATTCAAGAAATATTTGCAAGTTGCTAAATCATTCGGAGCAAACGTGGTCGCGACAGAAACAGGTTGTGTGGATGCAGAGATTCATTACACCGAGGATAACTTTACTGACGAAGCATTTGAAAAAGTTGTTGAATCAGTAAAATCTCTAACCGATTATGCTGAGAAAGTCGGGATGACCGTTGCGATTGAAGGGGGCATGAATCACCCGATTTATTCGCCGAAGAAAATGCGTGAGTTATTTGATCGCGTTGATTCACCAAATATGCAAATTATTTTAGATGTCACGAATTTCTTACAAGTTGATACCTACGACAATCAAAGAGCTGTGATCGATGAAGCATTTGAACTATTTGGCGATCATCTATGTGCGCTGCACTTGAAAGATTTTGTCGTTGAGGACAACAAGCTTGTACCAGCTGCAATTGGAACAGGAAAAATGGATTTTCCTTATTTATTGGAAGCAGTCACTAAGGCGAAACCGCATCTCCACTTAATAATGGAAGAAACAAAAGAAGCAGACATTCCTGCAGCGCTCGCTTACTTGGAAAAATGTACTGAAGCATTAAATTAGTTTATTATAAGCATTTTGATTAGAAAATTGTCTTTTCCCTTTATTAAACGACTCAAGTCATGTAATATTTATTAATAAAGGGGGAGTTAGTAATGGAATGGATTGAACGAGCACCAGCTAAAATAAATTTAACGCTGGATGTTTTGTACAAGCGCGAAGACGACTATCATCAATTAGAGATGGTCATGTCTTCGGTTGACCTCGCCGACCACTTAACATTTACTCCCTTAAAAGAAGACAAAATTGAAGTCTATACAAATAAAGCATTTTTACCAGTCGATAAACGCAATCACGTTTATCAAGCTGTTCGCTTAATCAAAGAACGTTATCAAATCAAAGCGGGCATGCGAATCGAAATTGAAAAACGTATTCCTGTCGCAGCCGGTCTAGGCGGAGGAAGTACCGATGCAGCAGCGACTTTACGCGGCCTCAATAAAATTTGGCAGTTAGACTTAAGCGTAGATGAGCTAATTGATATTGGCATGAAAATTGGCACCGACGTTCCTTACTCGATTGTGGGAGGGACCGCCTTTGTCTCGGGCAGAGGTGAAGAGGTCCGACCGATAAAGCCAATGCCACCATGTTGGGTTGTTTTAGCCAAACCAAGAATTAGCGTTTCAACAAAAACAGTCTTTCGAGCCTTAGAAGCAGATCACCTGAAAGATTATCAGCCAAGTTCACGTATAGTTGAAAAAGCGATTGAAGAAGAAGACTATTATGCAATGGTCAGCCATTTAAGTAATGCGCTGGAAGTGGTCACCTTTGAAAGACATCCAAAGCTAGCACAATTGAAAGAACGAATGCTGAAATATGGTATGGATGGCGTGACGATGAGTGGTAGTGGACCAACTATTTTAGGCTTTAGCCGAAACTTCTCACGTGCCAAAAGAGTTTACAATAGCTTAAGAGGCTTCTGCGAGGAAGTTTATATCGTTCGAACAGTAGAGTAATGAGATAGAAGAAACATCTAGATTCAGGAGTTCCTTTTTCTGAGGCTAGATGTTTTTTGTTGTGTTAGATTGGGCGAAGTAGCTTCAGCTAGAATCCAATCCAAGTTCTACAAAAAGGTTCGAGCACTTTTGCTAGAAAATAAAAAATAGCATCCAAGCGATATAGTCTACAACAATCATTTTTTCAATAACTATATTGCTCAGCTTGTATGAATAGATTTTCATGTGTTTAACCCAGAACTAAGCCTATTACAAAAACAATCACTGAAGACTAATAATAAACTTAGATAACAACTTCATGATAGAAGAGAAAAGGATTGACTAATGAAAGAATAGTATGCTAAAGTTTACTTCATAAGTAAATCGGAATCATTTCGATTTACATCAGGAGGTTTTGAAAATAAAAAAAATAATATTGCTATTATTTGTCACGACGATGTCTCTAGTAGCTTGTCAACAGCCTACTGAGTCAACGACTGAAGATGACAAAATTAATATCGTCACAACATTTTATCCAGTTTATGAATTTACGAAACAAGTTGTCGGTAACAACGCGAATGTCTCGATGTTAGTCGGGGCGGGGCAAGACTCGCACAGCTTTGAACCAACGCCAAAAGAAATGATTACAATTGCGGAAGCCGACGTGTTTATTTACAGCACTCCTTATATGGAAACTTGGGTGTCAGCAGTTTTAAATACGATCAACGATAGCGATGTAATGGTCATTGAAGCAGCTGAAGATATTCCGCTTTTTGAAGAAGTAGCGGATAGTCACGAACATGAAGACCACAAAGAGGAAGAAGCGCACGACGACCATAACGATCATGGACATAGTCATGCGATTGATCCGCACGTTTGGGTGGATCCGATATTAGCGCAAGAGTTAGTTGAAAAGATTAGTAACGGCATTCAAGCGGTTGATCCGGGGCATGCGGCGACTTATGCAGAAAATGCCGCAGCCTATCAAACTGAACTAGCAGTACTAGACGAAGAATTTCAAGCAGCTTTTGAAAGTGCAGATGATCGGATTTTTGTCGTGCAGCATGCGGCTTTTGGTTATTTAGCAAGACGCTATGATTTGCAGGAAGTTTCAATCTCTTCATTAACTTCTTCACTAGAAATTAGCCCAGCTCAAATGGCAGAGGTTGGACGCTTTATTGAAGACAACGAGATTCAAACCATTTTTTACCAAGATTCGGTGAATGCAAAATTAGCCGAGACACTCGCCGAGGAAACAGGGGCAGATTTAGCTTTATTGAGTACGATTGAGAGTGTAATCGAAGAAGATTTGGCGCAGGGCGTTAATTATTTAAGCTTGATGCGTCGCAATTTAGAGTCGCTCAAAACAACAATTAAGTGATATGAACGAGAAGGAGAGGCAAATGGACTATATTAATGTAGATAATTTATCATTTTCATATGATGGGGAACCTGTCCTCAAAGATATCAACTTTAGCGTTAAAAGCGGCGAGTTTGTTATTTTGACGGGTGAGAACGGTGCTGCCAAGTCGACGTTACTGAAGAGCATCTTAGGTTTGCTTCATCCGGAAAAAGGATCGGCGACTATTGCTAAGAAAAATGACAAAGGCACCAAAATGATGGTCGGTTACGCGCCACAGCAAATATCTTCTTTTAATATTGGGTTCCCAAGTAAGGTAAAAGAATTTGTTGAGTCGGGTCGTTATCAAAACAATCGCTGGTTCAAGCGTTTAGATGAGGCCGATCATTTGCATGTCAAAAAGGCATTGGAATCAGTTGGCATGTGGGAAATGCGTAATAAAAAAGTAGGAGACCTTTCAGGCGGGCAGAAACAACGAATTGCTTTAGCTCGAATTTTCGCAACCGACCCAGATTTATTTGTGCTTGATGAACCAACAACAGGGATGGACAAGGAATCACGCGAAAGTTTTTATCGCTTGCTACGTCACAACTCCCGCGTTCATAACAAAGCCATTTTGATGGTCACGCATGATCACGAAGATATTAAGCAATTCGCAGACCGACAAATTCGATTGAAACGAGAGGAGGATTCGCCGTGGAGATGTTTTTCTATGGATTCATGCAAAGAGCATTCCAAGCATCAACATTAATTG
>CAZLGI010000039.1:0-2630 GCA_964558995.1 uncultured Carnobacteriaceae bacterium
TGCACACGGTTAACTTGCATACTGTATAAAATACCTTGGCCTGGCTCTGATATTTTAATTTTATCATCAATCGTATTGGTGATAGATTCTGCCTTATCGCCAGGTGTAACAAGTAATAGAATATCTTTTTCAGGTTCTAGCGCCACATTAAGGATCGTTTGTTTCTCGTGCAGGCCAGATCCTCTGCCTCTAAGTAGGGTGCCTGAATGGGAACCCGTTCGATTTACTGCCTCGACTGCATTTGCAGCTTCACCACGGTCCATAATTGCCATAATCGCTTGAAAATTCAAATTGATCCCTCCTGTGTCTGATTCGAAAATTCTAATGTTTCTTTTAAGTATTGTATCACATTCAAGCATAAGTAAGAAATATTTGTTATAATCAATGTAGTAATTACGTGATAGAAGGACGAAAATATGACTAAAAAAGCAATCGGATTTTTAGATTCTGGTGTTGGCGGCTTAACAGTTGTGAAAGAAGCAATGAAACAACTGCCGAACGAAACCATTTACTATATTGGTGACAATGCACGCTGTCCGTATGGGCCAAGACCTGCAAAAGAAGTCATTCAATATACATGGGAGCTCACACAGTTTCTTTTAAAAAAAGATATAAAAATGCTCGTTATCGCTTGTAATACGGCTACAGCTGTAGCGTTAGATATTATTCGCGAACGAGTAGACATTCCTGTAATTGGTGTTATTTTACCGGGAAGCAGGGCAGCTATTAAATATTCTAAAAATAATCGCATCGGTGTGATTGGGACAACTGGTACGATTAAAAGTAATGTCTATGAAAAAACATTAAAAGAAAAACATGATGGTATCTACACATACAGCATGAGCTGTCCAAAATTTGTTTCTTTAGTTGAAAGCAATCAGTTTAATACGCCAATTGCGAAAAAGGTCGTTTATGAAAGCTTGCAGCCCTTAAAAAACCAAAACTTGGACACGCTTATTTTAGGCTGCACACATTACCCACTCTTGCGCCCATTAATTCAAAATGTTATGGGTGATTCAGTGACGTTAATTGATTCAGGAGCCGAAACCGTTTCAGAAGTAAGTACAATTTTAGATTACTATAATATTAGTGAAAAGAAAAAGTCAGATAATAAAAGAGCGAATAAATTTTATACAACAGGATCAACGAAGCTTTTTTACGATATTGCTTCGGTTTGGTTGGAAATGGAAGACGTTCAAGTTGAAAGAGCAATTCTAAAAGGGGCTTCATTATGAAAAAAATTATTGTCGCAACAAAGAACCCAGGAAAAGCACGTGAATTTGAAGGAATGTTAGAACCACTTGGCTATCAAGTGAAGACGTTATTAGATTATCCAGAGATTGAGGATGTTGAAGAGACTGGTTTTAGCTTCGAAGAGAATGCTTGCTTAAAATCAGATACAATCAGCCAGTTATTACAATTACCTGTTTTAGCCGATGATTCTGGGCTAGTCGTTGATGCCTTAGACGGAGCACCAGGTATTTATTCTGCTCGTTTTGCAGGTGAGCCTTCTAACGATGCACGAAACAATGCAAAATTACTGTCAATGTTTGGTGGACTGCCAGAAGATGTGTCACGCAAGGCGCATTTCCATTGTTCACTTGCTTTGAGTCAGCCGAATAAGCAGACTCGTGTCGTTGAAGGTAAAATTTTCGGCGAAATAGCAACATTTCCTAAAGGTGATAATGGCTTTGGATATGATCCGTTGTTTTACATTCCAGAAGAAGGAAAAACAATGGCTGAACTGACGGACGAAACAAAAAATAAAATAAGTCATCGTGCAGTTGCACTAAAAAAGTTAGAAGATTTTATTTTAGAATGGCTTAATTAGAATGGTGGTAATCGTATGCGTTTACTCCTTGTGAGCGATAATCATGGGAATAGTCACATATTAGATGAACTTGCAGCGAAGTACGATGGGAAAGTCGATGCTTTTGTTCATTGTGGTGATTCTGAACTAGGCAGTCAACAATTAATTTGGGAAATCATGGATTCGGTTCGTGGTAACATGGACTTTGATTCTGGTTATCAGGAGATGCGAGTTAACCGAGAAGCAGCTTATCCCTATTTAACTGTGCACGGGCATCGACAACACGTTAATCAGACGTTATCCGATTTAGCGGAGTTAGCAGAAGGAGAAAAGGTTGAATTCGTTTTTTATGGTCATACTCATATTTTGAAGTTTGATCAGATTAATGGGGTTTGGTTTATCAATCCCGGCAGTATTCAAAGCCCAAGAGGGGAACTTCGCGAGCGAACCTATTGTATTCTTGAAGTAGATGACAAACGCCTTAGTATTTCTGTTTACAATGATTCACATGAACCATTAACTGACTTAAACGTAGATATTTTAAAGGGGGACAGTAGTAATGATTAGTAAAGAAGTTCAAGACGTACTACTTCATGATGGTGGAGAAGGACTAATTATCTCTAGTGAAGATGTAGCAAACTTAAACTGCAATAATAATCTTTATCATGCACTATTAGTTTTATCTCAAGTAAAATATAATTCGATTCCTGTGCTCGATAACGAATCGAAAATCAGAGGGATTATTTCGATGCCGATGATTATTAATGCTGTGATGCAAATTGATTCAATTGGTTTTGAAGAAATGGAAAAAATTAAAGTC
>CAZLGI010000039.1:2730-7425 GCA_964558995.1 uncultured Carnobacteriaceae bacterium
AGCCCTTTTTTGTTTGCCTATTTTTATTGGAAAAATGGGTCTTTTGGAAGTGCAATTTCTTCTTTCTTAAACGCTTGTAGATAACGAGTTAAGAATTTGTTTCGGACATCGAATTGTTGACCATTCAGTGTGTAGAAAACAACGTTCAAAGAAATTAACCCATTACCAAGCGTGGTTGGTCCAAGGTAACTTGGTCCTTTAATAATTTCTGGATGTTCAAAAATATATTTATCGTTGACAGCTTGAATGACACGATCAATTTTATCAAAGTCACTATCTGCAAAGAAGGTTAGTTCGATCATTGCACGCATATCGTTTCTTGATTTATTACTGATGATTTCAATCATATGATTTGGTACGAAGTGATGCGTTCCATCGAAGCCTTTTAACTGTGTTGAGCGTAAGCCAACTGAAACAACAGAGCCCGTAATCTCATCAATCGTCACCGTATCACCAACATCAATTTGATTCTCTAATAGAATAAAGAAACCATTAACGATATCACTGATAAAGGATTGAGCACCTAAGCCAATTGCAATACCGGCAATACCTGCACCAGCAAGTAGTGTAGAAATCGGAATACCTAAAATGGATAAAACACTATAACCAACAAAGAAAAACATAATGTATGATACCATATTATCAATCATAGTATAAATGGTATTTCGACGATTTTTTGAAATACCAGATTTTTGACTATTTCGTTTAAATGCTCGTTTTAGTAAAGCTTTTATCACTTTGTTCAAAATCGCGAATATAATAATAATAATGACCACATAAAGTAGACGGGTAACGAACTGAGAAATTATTTGTGTCCAATCTAGACTGTTCCACCATTTAACCAAGTAGTTGGTTGATTCAACGACACTCTCAATGGTTTCATCTACTGCATTATCAGTTGTTTTTGCTAATATTTTCATTAATAATCCCTCACTTTTTTATCGAAATGACTGAACCTTCTACTAAAGTATCACGTATTGATTTGTGGGTCAAAAGAAAGATGAGGTAATGTAAAAATAGTAAGAGTTTTCAATGGAATAAAGAAAAACCTTGTGGTATCATTTTATTAACACAACACATGAAAGTATTGTTCTTTTATCTAAGGGTACTTTTATGAATAAAAAATAAGAAACGAGGTTATCAAATGAGTTGGGGTGAAATTGCAGGCCTAATCGCAGCGATCGCTTTTGCGATTTTAGTTGTTTTCTTAGTGTTAGCAATTAGAAAAGCAACGAAGATATTAGATGAGGTATCAAAAATTGCTCAAGAAGCTAACAATAGCATAACAGTTATCACAAAAGATGTAGATAATTTATCGATTGAAGTTGAAGGTCTATTAAACAAGACGAACACATTAATGGACGACCTCAATGGTAAGATTAGTAAAATTGATCCACTGTTCACTGCAGTCGGGGATATCGGTGTTACAGTTTCTGATGTCAATCAGTCGGCACGTAATCTAACTAATTCCATTTCAGGTAATAAATCTTCAAAAAAGAAAAAGAGCAGTTCGACAATTAGCATGTTAGGCAAAACTGCTGCAACAATGAATCGTCGTCGAAAAGAAAAGAAAAAAATAGACGAAGCAGATGTAATAATTTACTAATTTTGTGAATTAAAGAAATTAAAAGAAGAATAGGAGAGAATTAAATGGGTAAAAAAGAGAGCGGATTTGTATTAGGGGCAATTATCGGTGGAACAGCGGCAGCGATTGCAGCATTGTTATTTGCACCAAAATCAGGTAGAGAATTAAGACAAGATATTTCTGATGAGTTTGATGATTTATTAGACACAGTTTATGACTACAAAGACATTGCTGTAGAAAAAGGTCACGAACTCGTTGAAGTAGCGAAAGAAACCACTGGAGATATCAAAGTAAGCTTGAAAGATACAACAGATAACTTGAAATCTCAACTATCAGAATCATCTGAGAAAATTTCAAATGATTTCAAACAAGCAAAAAAAGAAGTAAATCATTCAGTTGAGGATATAAAAGCAAAAGCAACTGATGCGAAAGATATGGCTGCAGTTATTGCTGAAGAAGGCAAAGACGAAGTCGTTGAAGCAACAGAAGAGTCAAATCTAACGAAATAATAATAAAAAATATCCTCAAAAGTAGAGTCTTTTCTACTTTTGAGGATATTTTTTTTCTTAATTGATGAAATTACTATAAGCATTAATATCAGTTGGAAAGAAGGTGAAAGACTGGAAGCCATTTTCATTCATATAACCACAGTCTTCAATTCTAACACCGACATCATTTGGTAGGTAAATTCCTGGTTCGATTGAAAAAGTAATATGCTTCGTTAATAGCAACTCACTGCCCGCCATAATCGATGGGTATTCATGAACGCTTTGACCGAGGCCATGACCAAGACGATGGTTAAAATACTCTCCATAACCTTTCGCTTCAATAACAGAGCGAGCAATATGGTCAAGTTCACCAGCAGTCATGCCAATTTTAGCCTGTTCCATGGCGTCATCATGTGCCTTAAGGACTAACTCATAGATTTCTCTTTGATGATCAGTAGGCTCATCTGTTCCAAAGAATAGGGTACGTGTAATATCACTTGCGTAATGTTTGTACATCACACCTAAATCAAATAAAACGAATTGATTTTTTTCTAATTTTGTATTTCCAGGTATACCATGAGGGCTCGCAGCGTTTGGCCCAAATAAGACCATCGTATCGAAACTCATTTCAGAAATACCTTGTTTTTTTAATTCAAATTCAATCTCAGCAACAACCTCTTGCTCCGTAATTCCTTCACGCAAAATACTTGCGCCGATTTCAATTGCTTTATCTGCCCATTTACCTGACTCCTTCATAAATTCAAGTTCTTCTTCGTCTTTTTCAATTCGAATCTCATCCATTAATGAAGAATAGTCAAAGGAAATATGACTTTCTGGAAACACTTCTTCAAGGGCTTCTTTTTTGAATACTGGTAAATCTTGCTTTTCAATCGCCCAATTAGTTGTTGGAAGATTTTGTTTTTCAATCTTTTCTTGAATGGCTTTCCAAGGGTTTTCAGTATCTAAATAACTAAACACTTCAATGCTAGAATCTACGACATTTATTGCATCGTCTGCGTCTAAAGCAGGAGTGAAAAGTAGACGACTTCCATTTTGAAATAAAATTAGAGCTAGAATCCGCTCGTGAGGCTCACTTTTAAAGCCAGTTAAATATTGGATATTATGTGGATTATTGAAAAATGCAATGTCAATATTATCATCTTTCATCCTATTTTTAATCAAAGTAATTTTTTTATTCATATCAGATTCCTCCTTGTATGTCATTTATTATAACATGATACGTCTATTATGAAAAAAGTTTTGAAATTTTCATGAAAACAAGGTAAAACGCTTGCAATTTTATGAAAGAAATGTTAGATTCTTCTTAAAGATAAAATATTTATTATTATAAATCAAAACAAAAAAAGGAGCAATAAAATGGATAAACAAACAATCACAATTTATGATGTTGCACGTGAAGCCAGCGTATCAATGGCAACAGTTTCTCGTGTAGTAAACGGCAACCCAAACGTAAAGCCTTCAACTAGAAAAAAAGTATTAGAGGTTATTGATCGTCTGGACTACCGTCCAAACGCAGTAGCTCGTGGACTAGCAAGTAAGAAAACTACGACAGTAGGTGTCATTATCCCTGATGTTACGAACCTTTTCTTCGCATCACTAGCTCGTGGGATTGACGATATCGCAACGATGTACAAATATAATATCATTTTAGCCAACTCCGACCAAAATGAAAATAAAGAAATCCAAGTGCTAAATACATTATTAGCCAAACAAGTAGATGGTATTATTTACATGGGTAATAAAATTACAGATGAATTACGTGCTGAGTTTTCACGTTCTAAAACGCCAGTTGTTTTAGCTGGAACAGTAGATCCTGATCAACAAGTTGGTAGTGTAAACATCGACTATATTGATGCTACTGAAAAGGTTATCAGTCAATTAATCAAAGATTCTAATGAAAAGATTGCCTTTGTATCTACAGCTCTAGCAAACCCGATTAACGGACAATACCGTCTTAAAGGATACAAAAATGCACTCTTAACAGCAGGTATTCCATTTGATGAATCTCTAGTATTTGAATCAGAATTAAACCTTGCAGCAGGTGAAGAATTAGCATCTGTTATTCTTGAAAGAGGAATTGATGCCGCATTCGTTACAGACGACGAACTTGGAATTGGTTTGTTAAACGGCGCAATTAATGCTGGAATAAAAGTTCCTGAAGAGTTTGAAATTATTACAAGTAACAACTCAAAGATTACAGACATGGCTCGTCCAAAATTAAGTTCGATCATGCTCCCATTGTATGACATTGGTGCAGTTGCTATGCGTCTTCTAACAAAAATCATGAACAAAGAAGAAATCGACGAAAAAACAATTACATTACCATACAAAATCGCATATCGTGGTACAACTTCAACAGAAGAAAAATAAGCAAATTAAAAAATATCTCACCGGACAAAAGGTCGGTGGGATATTTTTTGCCTATTAATTATTTTCTTCTTCCTTTCTTGTTCTGAAAGGAAGAAGAAGGTTGACGAAAGAAAAAACACTAAACCTTCCTTTATTACAGCAAAAACAGAGAACCCCAAAAGCCAAAAGGGCGAACGGCTTATTCATATACAACCCCTGACAAAAAAAAGACCGACAAACCAATGATCTTGG
>CAZLGI010000039.1:7466-10842 GCA_964558995.1 uncultured Carnobacteriaceae bacterium
CCTTTTCTTTCTCAGCTTTCTCTTTCGCTTCTTGCTCTTTTTTCTTTTCTACTTCTTCTTTTTTCTTCTTTTCCTCTTCGTCTTTCTTTTTCTTCTCTTCTTCTTCAGCTTTCTTCGTGAATTCATCCCAGAAGAGGTCTTTCAAGTCTTTATCATTCGCACCTGGAGCAAAATTATATGTGATTGCTTTAGGTGGATTGTCTGCCTTGAAGAGGTCTGTTGTTTTATCTTTGCTATCGATTTTAATTGTTTTGTCAGAACCAGGAATCTTAACTTGTCCTGCTAGTGTACCTGTGTCTTTCAGTACTTCTCGTTCAATGATGCCTTCTGGACGAGTATGTGTTTGCTCGATACCAAATACTTCTGGGTTAGTTTCGTGAATCTTGTTAGCGATCAGTGCCCAATAGCGCATGTTGTTTACTGAAGGTGCACCCGTTGCATTTGGATCATAGAAAGTATGTTTCTGGACGAAATTATTATAGCCCACCCAGGATGACATTGTGACAGTAGGGGTACTTGCGATAAACCAGTAGTCTTCGTTATCTTGTGATGTACCGGTTTTAGCAGCTAAATCAGCATCAAAATTCAAGAAGCCGTTAATTTGGTTTGAGAAACCTAAATCAATCACATCACGTAAAATATCGAGCGTAATGTAGGCGGTTTGAGGAGTGAAAACCTCTCTTGTTTCTGTTTCGTGCTGATAAATAACATTTCCATTATTGTCTTCAATTTTTTCAATTATATAGGATTCAACAAAATTACCTTGATTTGCAAAAGTTGCGAAACCAGTTGTCTGTTCTTTTACTGTCATACTCGCTGCACCAAGTGAGAAGGCATGAAATGTTTTAGTATCTAGGTTGTGATAACCCATTTTTTCCATAAATTGGTAAGGCTCCATACCATTATTTAACATCTCTACATAAACTTTACCAGTAGGGTTATTCATCGATTGGTATAAGGCACGACGCGCAGGCACTAATGTATTGGAAATGACTCCACCAATATTTGATACTTCCCAAGGTTGGCCGGTTTCATTGTCAATTGCTTCGTCACCAAATTTTGAATCGGGTAACATAGAAGTAGGCGTAATCACGTTCATTTCAATTGCTGGTGCATAGACAGCTAAAGGTTTGATTGTTGAACCAGGTGAACGTGGTGTGTCAAATGCATGGTCGTTCTGGTCAATAGAGAAATCACGACCACCAATGAAACCTAGAATTCTTCCTGTTTCGTTTTCAAGTAGCATACTACCAGATTGTGCTAACTCAGTGATTTCAAGCTCTTCACCAGTCTCAGGATCTACCCAAATATCAGTATAAGTTGGTCCTAAGTTTTCACCGAATTCATTGACAGCTTCTTGCATTGCTTGGTAAATATTTTTATCAACGGTGGTATGAACTTTATAGCCAGAAGAATTTAGAATTCCTTCGTTTCGGAAGTAGTATTCGTTGTATAAGTCAACGTCAGCATCTAAATCTTCATAAGTTAGACCATTTTTCTCTGCTTCCAACGTCATCAAAATTTCAATTGATTGTTTTTCAACTTGTTGGTAGAGGAAGTTATGACGGTTTAATTGTTCATCTTGTTCGGTGATAAAGTCTTTAGCAATATCATAATTGATTGCAGTTTTGTATTCGTCTTCGCTAATCTTTTGTTCTTCAAACATTCTAGTTAATACGGTCTGCATACGAGCGATACCTGCAGAGAAATCTTCTTTCTGCTCACCATAATTGGTGTAAGGGGTATAGACATATGGATTTTGTGGTAAGCCAACTAAGAAGGCGGCTTGAGGTAAAGTAACCTCACTTGCACTCACACCGAAAACACCTTGTGCTGCTTCTTCAATCCCAGCGATATTCGCACCGCTACTATTTCGTCCAAAAGGAGAAACATTTAGATAAGCAGTAATAATCTCTTCTTTGTCGTAGTAATTTTCTAAGCGTAGGGCAAGTAAAATTTCATTTACTTTACGAGAAAAAGTAACATCGTTTGTTAGCAGTTGTTGTTTGATCAGTTGTTGCGTCAAGGTCGATCCACCAGTTGTTTCGCCTAAGCCAGTAACCTCAGTTAAAAGGGCACGGAGGACAGCTTTTGGAACAACGCCATCATGCTCGTAGAAATATTCATCTTCTGTCGACACAAGGCCATCAATGACGTATGGGTTGATTTGATCACGGCCAATAACGGTTCTCTGTAAATCTGTACGAACTTCCGAAATTAGATCGCCGCTATTATAGTGAAGAGTTGAAATCAATTCAACGTCCCCAATTGCTTGGGCCATTTCATCTTCAGTAGGAGGTGTCTCATTTGAAACAAGGGCTGCAAAATATCCCATCCCTGTTCCAAGGCCTAAAATACCAAACAAGCCTAGAATGATGACTAAAGTGAAAAGGGTGGTTCTTAACACACCGTAAACAATATTAAAGCCGAAAAGGCCTTTGTTAAGGATACCTGAGAAGGTTCCTTTTTTACGGTGTTTTCTTGTCGTAGCTCTTACTTGATCAAAACCATCATGCGTTTTTTCTTCGAAACGATGAGCTTTTTGTTTAATTTTATTTGTATTTTCTTTCCTGAATAAATTCTTAAAAAATAACAATAGACTAGAATAGAAACGATTGAAGAAGTTTTTAATTTGGTTCATTATCTCTTCAAATTTTATTCTATTTGAATTGTTCATGTAATCCCTCTTTCTGATTCCTAATCGGAGACATTATATCAAATAACTTATTATATTACTATTATGCGGCTTGATTGAAACAAAAACGAAACCAGTATGTAATATACCGATTTCGTTTTTGTACATAATGAAAATGACTAAACTGTTTGAGATTTTTCTTGAGCGATTATTTCTAGGCGACGATTAACTTCATCATCACTCAAATTGTGTTGTTTTACGTAGCGGTTGCGGTCGGAAACACGACAATCGTGACAACAGCTGCGTAAGTACTTAGCTTCATTTTCTTCTGACATAATAATTTGTTTATTACAATCTGGATTTGCACAGTTCACATAACGTTCACAAGGTGTACCGTCAAACCAGTCTTTTCCAACAATAACGTGTTCTTTTTGGTTAATGTCAACAGAAATACGTTCATCAAAGACATACATTTTTCCATCCCATAGTTCACCTTGAACTTCTGGATCTTTTCCATAAGTTGCAATTCCGCCATGTAGTTGACCAACATTTTGGAAACCTTCTTTTACTAACCAACCAGAGAACTTCTCGCAACGAATTCCTCCAGTACAGTAGGTTACGACGCGTTTATCCATGAATTTTTCTTTATTGTTGCGAATCCATTCGGGTAGCTCACGGAAATTGCCGATGTCAGGGCGAACGGCGCCTCTAAAGTGACCCAGATCATATTCATAATCATTT
>CAZLGI010000040.1:0-8335 GCA_964558995.1 uncultured Carnobacteriaceae bacterium
TTTTAACTATACCGTTATTCCCCTTTGTTCGTCTACCCTTTTCGCTGATTTTTTTCAAATTCTTTTTTTGTTATGCTATTAGGAAATTCAATGGTAAAATTAGGTTATAACAAATGAGGAGGAACGATTGATGACTCACATACCTACTACTACTTTAAATGATGGTCTGATTGTGCCAAAAATAGGTTTCGGAACAGTTCGCTTAAAAGGAGCGAATGGTGTTCGGGCGATTTCGTCTGCTTTGGATAATGGCTATCGATTGATCGATACCGCTTATAATTACGAAAACGAAGCGACAGTTGGACGCGCGATCCAAAGAAGTGCCGTCAAACGCGAAGATATTATTGTTACGTCAAAACTTCCAGGCCGTTATCACGAATATGATAAGGCTGTTTATACGATTCAAGAATCTTTGTATCGGGCAAATTTTGATTACTATGATTTGTACTTGATTCACTGGCCTAATCCAAAACAAGGTCATTTTGTTGAAGCATGGCAAGCCTTAATCGATGCTCAAAAATGGGGCTTGATTCGTTCGATTGGTGTTTCAAACTTCTTACCAGAACACATCGAGCAACTTGAAAAAGAAACTGGCGTTTTGCCAAGTGTGAACCAAGTTGAATTGCATCCGTATTTCAATAATAGAGAACTTTTAGATTGGAACAAAGAGAAAGGCATTCAAATTGAATCTTGGAGTCCAATTGGTCGAAAATTAGCTGGAGATTTATTGGCGAATCAAACGATTGATGATATTGCTCAAAAATATAATAAGTCAATTACGCAAATTATTTTGCGCTGGCATATTCAAATTGGTGCGATTCCAATTCCAGGATCAAGTAATAGTATCCACCAACAAGAGAATATTAATATTTTTGATTTCGAATTGAACGATACAGAAATGTCACGGATTAATGAGCTTACCAAAGAAGATGGTAGAATCCATAATCAGCATCCAAACGTTTATGAGGAATTTTAAGTGAGAAACTCTCTACGGAATTCGGCCTTGTTATCATGTGGCTACTGACAAGTCGCCCCTCTTTCGAAAGTTTCTGGTTTCAATAGATTATTATGAGAGCAAAAACACCACACTACGAAATTTTGTAGTGGGGTGTGTTTTTACTTTCCTAGTAACTCTTTAACGATTTGAGAAATGATTCTTTTTTCTGCTTTTCCATCTAAGCTGGTCATGGCAGTTTTCATTGCGTCTTTCATGTTCATGTTTGGAACGCCTGCTTCGACTAAGTGATTTCTGATTTCTTCTTCGGTCATCATCTCTGGCAAATAGTCACCAATGATGGCTAACTTCATTTGATTTTCTTCAATCAAGTCAGCGCGATCTGCGTCTTCTGCAAACTTTAGAGCTTCTTCAGTTTGTTTTTGTTCTTTTAATAAGTAATTAATTTGTTCTTTTTCATCCATATCGTGGCCGTGGTCGATCTTATAAGAGTCGAAATGTGATTTGATGATACGCAAGACATTTGCTTTCAAAATATTTTTCTCTTTTCTTGCTTGAAGAAATTCTTTGTTTATTTTTATTCTAATAGGCATTGGTATCACTCCTTTCTTGTATTTTACCACCTTTTTAAGATTATAAAAAGGCAAGACCCTCTGAAGAGTCTTGCCTTATGTTAGAATTTTTAATTAACGAATTGTTTGGAAAGCTTTGCTCCATAGCAATAGGTCATCTAACATACCATTTGCGTTTACTTCGTTGTGTGCAGCTGGTTTGAAGACACTCATGTTTTCAAAGTCAGTGATTAATGAGAAGTTAGTTGTCGTGTGAACAGTTGCTACACTCAACTCACCTAAGATACTGCGCATGTTTTCGTGAGCACGTGCTCCACCTAAACTACCGTATCCTACTAATGCTGCTGCTTTGTTGTTAACTTCTGGGTTCAAGTAGTCCAATGCGTTCTTCAATGCGCCACCTAGAGCATGGTTATATTCTGGTGTTACAAAAATATATGCATCAAATGAAGCCATTTTTTCTGACCAAGATTTTACAGTTGCGTTTGCTGTGTCTTGGTATTCAGCTGGAATTTGAGCTCCTAATAATGGTAATTGGTAATCTGCTAAGTCAACAATTTCGTATTCTGCACCTTCATCGTTACGTTTTGTAACAAAGTCATATACCCATTCTGATACTTTAATTGCGTTGTTCCCCTCACGTACACTTCCTGAAATAATTCCGATTTTCATTTTTACATTCTCCTCTTCTTCTACTGTGTTTTTTACTTCTGACTGATTGCCACCAAAAAAAGTAGCCAGTCTAGAAAATAAATTTGTTTTTGACAATTTATTTCCTCCTATACTCATTGAACTCTCTCGAATTCAATTGTTTTGATTTCGAAGTAAATTGTAACCCAGTTAAATATTTTTGTCAACCTTTTTTTGAAAAAGAGTTTGAACCAGTTCTTTTGACTTTATTTTTTCTTCGTGAGAAAATTGAGTTGTACGACAGTCATAAATTCAAGGAGGAATAGAAATGTCAGATTCAAAAGTACTTTATACAACGACTGCCATTAACACAGGTGGCCGCGATGGGGAAAGTCATTTAGAAGACAAGAGCTACTCTGTGAAGGTTACGACTCCGAAGAAATTAGGTGGATCCGACGAGGGACAAAATCCGGAACAATTATTTGCATTAGGTTATAGTGCGTGTTTCAATTCTGCATTAGAAGCAAAAATGGCCGATGCCGACATTAAAGCACAGGCACGCGTTACTGCTGAAGTGACCCTAAATTCTGATCCAACTGACGACGGCTTCAAGCTTTCAGTTACGCTAACAGTTGCAGTTGAAGGACAAGATTTAGACACTGCTAAAAAATTAGCTGACGAAGCACACGCCTTCTGCCCTTACTCAAAAGCAACACGTGGCAACATTGATGTTGATGTGAAAGTTGAAGAATACTAATTTATTTGAAAAGTCTGGGACATTTATTGTTCCGGGCTTTTTTCAACCAGATTGGTTACTTAGAGACAAACGCTTTATTCCTATAGAACTTAAAAAGATTCATTTCCCATCGCGTAATGAGCAATTAAACTTCATTACGCGATGGGTGTTTTTTATTACCCATCAAGTCTGAAGGGCTAGCGATTTTCAGCCACAAAAAAAGCACCAAACGACATAATCGCTCAGTACTTTTTTCCACTTCTATAAATCGTAAAATCCTAATTCTCTACGCGCAGCTTGCTTGTAATCATCTGAGTCGATTTCCATCGCAAACTCAGCAACCTCAAGACCATAAGTTGTGTTCAACTCAATCACATGTTCCTTCATTTTTGGCCATGTATAACCGCCTGCTTTTTCGTATGCTTCAATAAAGGTATCTAAACTCTTTCCACCAAAGACACGATAAATGCCCATGAAGTCTTTCGCTAAATCTCCGACTTTTGCTTCTGTCCAATCAATTAAACCAGTTACTTCACCTGATTTTTTTATCATGGTATGACCAGGATGTAAGTCGCCGTGAATTAAACAGCTCGTCTCCGGCCATAGTTCATCATTTTCTAACCAGCTCTGCCAGCGGTCCCATAGACTCTCACCCACGCCGAACTCCTTCTTAACTGCATCCATACGATCACTCATATCTTGCTTAATCGCTTCCATATCTCTGTTTGCAATTCCTGCTTTTTCTACCTTGGTTAAAGGCAGCTGATGTATTTCAACTAAAGTTTTGGCAAGTGAATCGATAAACACTTTCGGAAGTTTCTTCTGATTAATTGCCCATACATACCTTGCTGTCTTCGAATCAATCGACCCAGCAGGTACGCCATCTAATGCTTTATATGCAATTAAATCAGGCAAGTACATTTCCCAATTTGGAACGTCAAAAGATACATTCTCTTTTAATAACTCGAGTACAATCTTTTCAGATTTTGTTTTCTCAAATGCACCAGATCGTCTAGGCATACGTAAAACCCAGTCAGTCCCCTTTTGGTCAGTGGCGAAAGCAACTTGAAAATCAAGGCCTGAATCATTGATCTTGAAATTCTCATTATTTAATTGTAAGCCACGGAGTGCAGCTAATTCTAAAACTTCTTGTCTTTTTCTCCACATTCCAGTCACCTCTTTCTATCTAGTATACACTATTTCTTAGTCAAGATGGGAATCTAAGCAAACTAAATCTTATTCCTCTACTTGCTTACGAATCATTTTCACATCTATCACTGATTTAATGACAATGGCTATGACTGCACCTAAAATTGCTCCGAGTGGTCCAAAAATTAACACACAAATGATTGTTGAAATAAACGTATAAAGCGGTCTGACTCCGATTGATTTTCCGGTAATAATTGGTTCCGCTATTTGTCGGACGACTAAAATGACAATATATAGAAGACCAATTTGCCAAGCAAGTGTCGTATTTCCAATTAAGAAATGAATAACCGCCCAAGGAAGCATCACAATCCCGCTACCTAAAACAGGCAATGTATCGACAATCGCAATTCCTAGTGCTTTCAAAAACCAAAAATCGACACCTATAATCATTAAACCCACTGCTAAAATAATGAAATTAAGTCCTGCTATTTTTAAGGTTGCTTTAAAATATCCAACCACCCCTTTTGAAATGGCTTGAATAATACTTCTAATATCCTCCATGACTTCACCGTCCTCATAACTTATTATACGTTAACTTGTGCTTTTATCATCATACTAGCGCTGTATTTGTGTTATTATTTTATCTGTGTTATAATTAGTTCGAATTAGAGATAGTTTCATTCGAACTATATACAAGGAGGATACAAGATGAAATTAGCGGTTATTTTAGGAAGTATTAGAGAAGGACGCGTTTCACCAGTGGTTGGTGAGCGTATTTTAGAAGAAGGAAGGAAACAACACCCAGATGTGACATTCAATTTAATTGATTTAAAGGACTATCATCTCCCTCATATGACAAAACGACTAGCGAGTTATGACGGTTCCGAACCGGAATATGATGACTTAATGGCATTACAAAAAGAATTAGACGACGCAGATGGCTATATTTTTGTTGTGCAAGAGTACAATCACGGCCTGTCCGCTGTTCTAAAAACTGTTTTTGAGTACTACTATACTGAATTCAACAACAAAGCAGCTGGAATTGTCTCTTACGGAATTGATGGCGGCGTTCGAGCAGCAGAGCAAGTACGTACAATTGCGGCTGAATTACGGATTGCGGATGTTCGCACTCATGTGACGATGAACATCATGAGCGAATTTGATAAAGAAGGTGCCTTTATTCCACAAAGTTACAACATCCGTAGAATGCATACGCAAATGAAAGAAGTGATCGAATGGAGCGACGCACTGAAACACTTACGAAAATAAAGAGAGGTGATTGGTTTGACTAAAACATTTCGTGATCAAGTCATTGGTACTTGGTCCTTATTAGAATATACCCGTGAAGATGAAAATGGCGAACGTTTTTACCCCTTTGGAAAAGATGCGGTTGGATATTTAATGTATACACCTGATGGCTACATGTCCGCTCAACTTATGACGATTGGACGAGCCCCTTATTCACTTAACCAACTTCACACTGGAACACATGATGAAATGGCGCAAGCTGCTCATGGTTATCATGCCTATTCTGGGAAATATGATGTGGATGAAGAAAATCAGACTCTTTACCATCACATGGAAATCAGCCTCATTCCGAATCGTTTAGGCAAGGTTCAAGATCGGAAAATAACTATTGAAGGCGATGAAATCACGATTACGTCGGATTCTACCTCTTCCTTTATTCGTTGGAAAAAAGCCAAAGAAAATACCCCAAAATAATTTTAGTCAGTCAAAATTATTCAGGGGAGGCTTTTTCGATTTCGAAAGCTTCTTTCCAGGTAACTAATTGAATCTTTTCTTCTATTAAAAGATTTGAAAAATCATCATCCAAAAGAAATTGATAATCCCAGACGCGCTTTTGCCATTCTGGAGTTTGGCCGAAATAGCCGTCCGTTTCTTTTGATGGATGCAAAAACAATTCGGTTACCCCTTCTGGCAGTTTTTTCAATAAACTTAAGTAAAACTGCTTGAGATGGTTGTAGGATGGAATCTCTTTGACCGAAAAAGGATTGGTTAAGACTAAATCGGGTAGTGGAACTTTTTTAATAGTAGCAAACTCAGCCCCTACATTGTGGGCTTTCTTTATTTGGTCATTGACTGCATCACCCAGCATGTATTCTAAACCGATCAGTTCTTTTGGAAAGCGGAAAGGAAGTCGGTGTCCTGCGCAAAAATGAATCGCAATTGGCAAAAATGATTTTCCACTCAAATCATACAAAATCCCACTCTGGGAATTCATGTGGTCAAACTTCAAACCTAACGATTCTCCGTAACAAAATTGTGCGGCGATTTCTGTCATCACCCACGCGCTGTTCGCATGTTCGAGAAATGTTTCCATTCGTTCGTGGAAATAACCTGCTTGATCAACTAATGGCCCTAGCATTTTTCTCGACGTATAGCTTTTCCATTTCTCGATTTCGGAGTCGGATAGCAAAGTGATATGCAAACCAAAGTCGATATGTGACATGCGGCTCGATCGCTCCACCGCATCTTCTATGGCTTTCCCAGGTAAGATGAAGGAGGTGGACGTAATGCGGCCTTTCTCAGCTAACTCTTCAATGGCTTCGTTCGTCACTTCTGAAATCCCAAAATCATCCGCTGTCACGATTAAGTACTTACTCACAATCTCCATCCCTTCCTTTTCAAAAACACTAAGAACTACGACAGACATATTTTGCTTTCTGTTATAATGTAAAAAAGAATTGAGGTGCCTGATGGACTTACAAGATATTTTAGCGAAAATAACCGCTTTGAAAGAAAAGAATGCGACAGCTTTCATCGATTTTAAGATAGAAGAAAAAGATGACTTTGTTGATTTATATGTCGTTGCATATGAAGAAGATGAACCGGTTGCAGATGACTTATTATTAAGCATCCAAGAGCCAAAACAGAGTGATTTGGATGAATTAGACTTGATTGTTAAAGGGTTGAAAGACTTTGTTTAAGAAAAAAGGACCAAGTAAACGGTTAAATCATTGCTTGCTAAGAAGGTTTGAATCGTATTAATAGCAACTTTTTTAGCTGCTTCTGACGGATAACCGTAAATACCAGCAGATATTAAGGGAAACGCGATCGAATTAAGATCGTGTTTTTTTGCGAGCAATAATGATTTTTGATAGGCCGACGTTAAAAGTTCTTCTTCGTTTTCGTGTCCACCTTGCCAAACTGGACCGACAGTATGAATCACGTAATCAGCCTCTAAGCCATAGCCCGGTGTAATCACTGCTTCCCCCACTTTGCAGTGCCCAATTTGATCACAGGCCGCTTGCAGCTGCTCTGCTCCCGCAGCCTTAAATATTACACCACAGACGCCTCCACCTTGCTGAAGTCTCGTATTCGCGGCATTGACGATGGCGTCTGTTTTCATGTTCGTAATATCTTGATTAATAATTTCAAAAGGCATGCTTATTCCTCCTTTTGCAAGACCATGACGATATTATCACTTTCGTTTGTCAGTGGGTCGCCTTCCCAGTTTTCATAACGATAAAGAACTTTCATGTCCGCTAATTTTCCCATCAATTCTAATTCTGATGGCCAGACATAACGATGCTTGGTTTGGAAACTGTCGACTTTTTCACCACTCAAATCAAATTGATAAGACGTTAGTAATTGTTTGTTTTGATCGAATTTATCGAAACCAATGTAAGTTTCTTCTAAAGCGTATGGCGCCACATCATCTTTAACGATTCGATCTAAGCGTGGTAGAAAAGTTTCTAATACTAAAACACCACCCGGCTTTAGATGTTTCGCTGCATTTTTGAAAAATGCGACTTGTTCGTCGAGTGTTAACAAATAGGTTATGCCGTTCATAATATTATAAACTAAATCAAATGTACGATTTAATGCGATTGTAGACATATCTCCAACAAAAGACTCGACTAAATGTCCGTCTTTTTTATTAGCCATGACTTTGAGCATTTCTTCAGATATGTCAATTCCCGAAACCTTAAATCCTTTTTGAGCTAATGGAATAGCAATTCGCCCTGTCCCCACCGCGAATGCTAGAATATCTTTTCCTGGTGCTAGTTTTTCTAAAGCAGCAACAGTCGGAAGAATGAATTCTGGTTCTCCCATTGGATAAATATCTTCATCATAATCCTCTGCAAACGTATCAAATGAATTTGTCATTGTATCCCACTCCTTTTTCATTTTCATTATACCACCTCTTCCACTTTTCTTAGAATCCAAAGATTTGAGTCAGCTAGTTCTATTTGCTATAGTGAACTGAATGCAATTATGCAATTAATAGGAGGAATCATTTTGAAAATTGAAATATGGACCGATTTCGTC
>CAZLGI010000040.1:8345-10710 GCA_964558995.1 uncultured Carnobacteriaceae bacterium
TCTTCCACTTTTTCTAGAATCCAAAGATTTGAGTCATCAAGTTCTATTTGCTATAGTAAAGTGAATGCAATTAATAGGAGGAATCATTTTGAAAATTGAAATATGGACCGATTTCGTCTGCCCATTTTGTTATATTGGAAAAAGAAAATTAGAACAAGCACTGGAAAGATTTGAACACAGCCACGAAGTCGAAGTTGAGTATAAGAGTTACCAACTTAATCCAAATGCGACGTCCGTTCCTGGAAAAACAATGAACGAGATTCTAGCAGAAGAAAAAGGTGTTCCAGTTGAGCAAATGAAAAAAATGAACGACCAAGTGACTCAAATGGCAAAAGAAGTTGGATTAAATTATGCCTTAGATACGGCACAATTTGGAAATACGTTCGATGCTCACCGTCTATTCCATTATGCAAAAACGATAAATAAAGAAGCTGAAATGATGGAACGTTTCAAAAAAGCATATTTCATCGAATCCCTCTCGGTTAGTGACCACGAATCTTTAGCTAATTTATCAGAGGAAATTGGCATTGATAAAGCGAAGGCTTTAGAAATTCTAACTTCTGATCAATACGCAAATGACGTTCGCGCAGACATTAAAGAGGCCAGTGAAATCGGTGCGCAAGGAGTTCCGTTCTTTGTTTTCAACCGTAAATATGGTATTTCTGGTGCCCAACCAGATGAAGTTTTCGACAAAACGTTAGAAACAGTTTGGGCAGAAAACGCAAAATAATATTAGTGACCTCGGAAATTCTCCGAGGTTTTTTACTATTACATTTCAATCTTGTAATCGCGTTCATTTTAATCACTTGTAATAGCCTTTATATTAATCATAACAAATCGGCACAATTGACAATACGATTTTGCGTGGTGAAATTTCGGTCATTTCATCTTAGTTTTTCATCAGTATCAACTTTTGTTATTTTTTGATAATATAGAAGTAACGATAAAATAGAGGTGTAAATATGGGACTATTTGATTTTTTCAAAAAGAAAGATAAACCGGTTCAAAAGGAACGACATGTACAACAAGAGAATGATGGTTCGATTAAATATGAAACGAAACTACCCATTACTTCGATGACTGATGACATGAAAAAGATTGATGATATCGTTTCAAAAATCGCTGCAGATGATCCTTTCCAAAAGTATTACCAAGGGGTCGGTTCAAAGGTTTATGAGTATACTGATTTGACTACGATGAATGTCGACGTGGATGAAAGTTTTCAACTGACAATTGAGGGAGTGCGTTTAGGTAAACTACCTCAGAATGTCATCGATGGTATGAAGCCTTATCACGGGAAAAACATTTTAACTGTTTATGCTTTTGTTACAGGTGGAAACTACAAGGAATATAATGGGACAGATGTGACTGAAGGATTCAATCCTTATAATTTAATTTTATACGTCCAATATACATAATTTTTTTCTATAGAAAGGAATGTCTATGAAGAATCAATTCGTTGATACAACAAATGGGATGGAGTTTTCGGTTATTACGTTAGGTGATTTCCTACCGACTAGTGATGGGAAAATGCCTTTTAGCCAAAATGAGCGTTTGAAGAATATGGTTGAACTTGGAGTGAAAGCTGAGGAAATGGGCTACGATGTGATTGGTGTTGGTGAAAGTCATCAAAAAGAATTCATTGCTTCGGCACCAGACATCATTCTTTCAAACATCGCTGCTCGCACTAAAAAGATTAAACTAACGAGTGCGACAACAGTTTTAAGTCTGCATGATCCTGTACGTGTCTATGAGAACTTTTCAACTCTAGACCAAATTAGTGATGGTCGAGCAGAGATTTTACTTGGCCGTGGTTCTCGCCATCGAGCTTATGAATTGTTTGGTTATGACATCAATGATTATGACGAGCTATTCGAAGAGAAGCTAGACCTATTACTTAAATTAAACAACGAACAGCCGGTAACTTGGGATGGAGAATACCGCCCTGCTCTGAAAGATGCGGAGTTTTATCCTAAGCCATTCAATGAGACCTTACCGATTTGGCGAGTTGTTGCGCAAAGTACGACCTCAGCACGCCAAGCTGCCCTTCACGGTTTGCCAGCTAATTTCTCTTACTTATGGACGGGAAGCAATCTCTTCGATAAACGAGTTGATATGTACCGGCGCCAATTAGAAAACGCTGGTTATAAATCAACAGATTTTCCAATTGGGATTAGTGGCACGATGTATATTGCTGACGATGTAGATACGGCGATTCGTGAATCCTATGAACGCATGCAGCACACTTTCATGCGTGTTCACGGTATTACAATGGATAAACGTAATTTCATCGATGCAAAAAGCTTCAAGCATCCAATGTTAATTGGTGATGCTCAACTTGTACGTGATAAAATTTTATATCAAT
>CAZLGI010000041.1:0-7288 GCA_964558995.1 uncultured Carnobacteriaceae bacterium
GAGAAACTTAGGGCTGCTGCTTACAAATTAACATACAAATTACTGAAACTAATGATCACTAGAGATAACGTCGAGGAAGATAGATATATTCGGAGGGATTTTTTAATGGAAAAAATGATTGTTCGTGGTGGAAACCGTCTTGTAGGGACAGTGAAACCTGAAGGAGCAAAGAATGCGGTGCTCCCGATTGTTGCAGCAACAATCTTAGCATCTAAAGGGAAAACGGTATTGAAAAACGTACCAGTTTTATCTGATGTTTACACGATAAAAAACGTATTGAAAAACATAAATGTTGGTATTGATTTTGATGAAGAAACAGGCACAATTGTTGTGGATGCGACAGATGAAGTAAATTGGGAGACGCCATTTGAATACGTTAGTAAAATGAGAGCGTCAATCGTTGTTATGGGGCCATTACTAGCCAGACTGGGTAAAGCAAAAGTTGCTCTTCCAGGTGGTTGTGCAATTGGAACAAGGCCGATTGATTTACACTTAAAAGGTTTTGAAGCAATGGGAGCGACAATCAAACTAGAAAATGGTTACGTTGAAGCACATGCTGAAAAATTAAAAGGCGCACGTATTTATTTAGATTTCCCAAGTGTTGGAGCAACTCAAAACATTATGATGGGTGCTGTTTATGCTGAAGGAACAACTGTTATCGAAAATGCTGCTCGTGAACCTGAAATTGTTGACTTAGCAAACTTCCTTAACCGGATGGGTGCACAAGTTTATGGTGCAGGAACAGAAGCAATTCGCATTGTTGGTGTAGAAGAATTAACAGCAACAGAGCATAGCATTATTCCTGACAGAATTGAAACAGGTACATTTATGGTAGCGGCAGCTGTCACAAATGGAGATGTATTTATTGAAGATGGCATTGCAGAACATAACAAACCATTGATTTCGAAATTGAAGGAAATGGGTGTTATCATTGAAGAAAAACAAAATGGCATTCACGTTGTTGGACCAAAGCAACTGAAACCAACAGATGTTAAGACGATGCCACACCCAGGATTCCCAACCGATATGCAAGCACAAATGACAATTGCACAACTTCACTCTGTCGGAACGAGTACAATGACGGAAACAGTCTTTGAAAATCGTTTCATGCACTTAGAAGAACTGCGTCGTATGAATGCAAACTTTAAAGTAGAAGGCCAAACTGTTTTACTATTTGGTAATACTGCTCTACAGGGGGCAGAAGTAGCAGCATCAGACTTACGTGCAGCCGCCGCGCTAATTATCGCAGGCTTATTAGCTGATGGGTATACTCGAGTTACAAACTTAGATCATTTAGATCGTGGATACTTCCGTTTTGACGAAAAATTACGTGCATTAGGTGCCGAAATTGAACGTGTAGACGAAGAAGCAGAAAAAACATTAACGCAACAAGAGCTTGAAGCATTGTTTTCATAAAAGAAAAGTTATTTAAAGTGAGAGGGGAACAATTTGGCTAAAGATATAGGAATCGATTTAGGTACCGCCAACGTGCTTGTACACGTAAAAGGAAAAGGTATCGTTCTAAATGAACCATCAGTCGTTGCAATTGACACGAAAACAAATCGAGTATTAGCAGTTGGTGCGGAAGCTTACCGCATGGTAGGTCGTACGCCGGCAAATATTCGAGTTATCCAACCTTTAAAAGGTGGCGTTATTGCTGATTTTGACATCACCGAAGCGATGCTGACGCACTTTATCAATCGCTTAAATGTTAAAGGTATTTTCACAAAACCAGACATTCTTATTTGCTGTCCAACAAACATTACAGCAATTGAGCAAAAAGCAATTATTGAAGCTGCTGAAAAAAGCGGTGGAAGAAATGTATTCTTAGAGGAAGAGCCGAAAGTTGCTGCAGTAGGAGCAGGCTTGGACATTTTCCAACCAAACGGTAACATGGTTATCGATATTGGTGGGGGAACGAGTGATATCGCAGTTCTGTCGTTAGGCGGCGTTGTGACAAGCAGTTCTCTAAAAATGGCTGGCGATAAGCTAGACTCAGATATTATGAATTATATTAAAAAAGAGCATAAATTATTAATTGGTGATCGTTCTGCCGAAGAGATTAAAATCCAAGTCGGAACTGCACGCCTTCCTGAAGAAAATCTTAGTATGGATGTTCGTGGACGTGACATGGTAACAGGTCTACCACGCACAATTTCGATTACTTCAAAAGAAATTTACGAAGCGATGCATGAAACACTCATGCTGATTGTTGAACAAGCGAAAGATGTTTTAGAAAAAACTCCACCAGAACTAGGTGCTGACATTATTAATACAGGGATTGTCTTAACTGGTGGCGGAGCATTGATTAAGGATATCGAAGCACTATTTAGTGAAGAATTAGAAGTACCAGTTTATTCGGATACAGATGCATTAGATTCTGTAGCAAACGGAACAGGTATTTTGTTAGAAAATATGGGGAAACGTGGAAATCGAAACGGTAGACAGCGTTCTTTTTTCAAACGATTATTCCATAGAAATTAAGTGTAAAGGAAGTTTATTATGAAATTTGATTTTAAGCCGATTCTAAAAACAATTCTATGGATCATTTTTTTTCTTGCAGCAGCGGGCTTGTTGTTCGCGCTAGGATTGATGATTGGTTATGCCGTCTTGGGGGATGGCGAACCAATGCAAGTTTTCGAACGGGAAACTTGGGATCATATTTTAGATTACCTTCGTTAATAAACTTCTGAAAAAAAGTGTTGGGAGACGTGAGTTTGCGTTTCCCAACCAATTTTTCATGGTTAATTTGAATGAACGATCAATATCTGCTATAATTATTTTTGTTCTGTCTCCATAGTGTAATGGATATCACTTAAGATTCCGGTTCTTAGGATGGGGGTTCGATTCCCTCTGGAGACGTCAGATATCCTTAAAGGCAATGGGTTTCACGCGAATAAATTAAGATTACTGCAACATAAATTCGCGGTACTCTTTTTTTATTTTCTGTTTTTTATCGCAAGGTGTAATAGTTGACCTTTTTTGACCTTTGAGTTATTATTTAAGATGTAAATGATGAAAGATGATCAGGAGGAATGAAAAAAATGAATTTAATACCTACAGTAATTGAACAATCAGCTCGTGGCGAACGCGCATACGACATTTATTCAAGATTATTGAAAGACCGTATCATTATGTTAAGTGGTCCAATCGACGATAACACAGCTAACTCAGTTATCGCACAATTGTTATTCCTTGATGCTCAAGATCCTGAGAAAGATATTTTTATTTATATCAACTCACCAGGTGGATCCGTATCAGCTGGACTAGCAATTTTTGATACAATGAACTTTATTAAATCTGACGTTCAAACAATCGCAATGGGAATGGCAGCTTCAATGGGTAGCTTCCTACTTGCAGCAGGAACAAAAGGCAAACGTTTCGCATTGCCTCATGCAGAAATTATGATTCACCAACCATTAGGCGGAGCACAAGGTCAAGCAACAGAAATTGAAATTGCTGCTCGTCACATCTTGAAAACTCGTGACACACTAAATAGAATCCTTTCTGAAAAAACAGGCCAACCAATTGAAGTGGTAGAGCGTGATACAGATCGTGATAACTATATGAGTGCAGAACAAGCAAAAGAATATGGTTTGATTGATGAAGTAATGGAAAGTTCAAAAAATTTAGATAAATAAGCAAAAAGGTATTAGTTGTGCATTGAACTGCGCATCTAATACCTTTTTTTGCATTTTCACCTCTGATCTTTCAAATACGCAAAAAAATTATACTCAACTCATCATACACTTCCTAAAACTGAATAGTACAGAAATCTATTGTTCACCTGTCCCATCTATTATTCTTTTTTTCAGCAAAAAGGATAGAAGTTTTCCTCCTATAGACGAATAACTCTTTATCAAACGCCAGTTTATCTTCGTAAATCACCCTAAAATCTCCCACCCAGTCAAACACATCAACGTATGGCAAATTGACAACAAGCGTTTGCAAGGGACACCCACAGTCCCAATGGTATGAAAGGAAAAACAAAAAGAAACAGCAATAAGGTTGTCAAAGCGTTAGATAATTGGTAGAATAGTAACTGTAAGAATTTTCTTCAGTTATTTGAAGAAGTTGTTTTACGGGTCGTTTTATGACCCGTGGGATAGAAATGAGGGGTTTTATGAAAAATTCCATTTCAGTCTTACATGAGGTTGTTCCGGATTTAATCTCAGTATTAACGAATCGCTTTCGCATTTTAGAAGTTATTCATGAGCAAGGACCAATTGGCCGTAGAATTTTAGCAGAGACGTTGCAACAGTCTGAACGGACGTTACGAACAGAAACTGACTTTTTACGTAAGAATGGTTTAGTGACCAGTTCAAAGACAGGAATGGAACTGACTCACCGAGGCGTGCGTGCTTTCCACGATATGGAGAGTATCATGGATCGTTTGTTGAAAATGAATGCTAAGGAAGAATTACTGGCGAAGAAGTTAAAATTACAACTTTGTCGGATTGTTCCTGGAAATGTTGACGAGGATATCAATGTACTTGATGTATTAGGTATCCAAGCAACCGATTTGTTTGATGAATTATTACCGGAAGGTGACTTTATTGTGGCGGTAGCTGGCGGTAGTACGATGGCAGCTATGGCACGATACATGACAACGGATCTATCAGAACATCGTCATTTTACTTTTGTACCGGCACGTGGAGGCGTAGGCGAATCAATGTCTATTCAAGCTAACAGTGTTAGTGATCAGATGGCACAGGCAACAGGGGGAGAAAACTTCGCTTTGTTTGCGCCAGATAACCTCAGTATCCAAGCATTAGATTTGCTAAGAAACGAACCATCCATTAGTCGCACAATGGATCGGATGGATCATGCAAATTGCTTGTTATATAGCATTGGAAATGCTAAAGTTATGATGGATCGAAGAAGTTTGACTGATGAAGAACAAGCACGATTAATAGACCAAGAAGTTGTTGGTGAGGCCTTTGGTTGTTTCTTTGACAAAAAGGGTAATATCATCCACCGCTTGTCTCGATTTGGACTCCAAATCGAAGACGTTGAAAGGATTCCATATGCGATAGCCATAGCAGGAGGGAAATCCAAAGCAAGTGCGATTCAAGCATATTCACATTTTGCACCCGAACATACTTGGCTAGTTACAGACGAAGGTGCAGCTAACTCGATTTTAAAAGGGTAAACCCTTTAAAATAAAAATATTAATTATCCTGAAGGAGGATTTTTTACATGACAGTAAAAGTAGCGATTAACGGTTTTGGTCGTATTGGGCGTTTAGCTCTTCGACGTATCCTAGAATTAGACACAGATTTGGAAGTTGTAGCAATCAATGATTTGACGGATAACGATGACCTAGCTTACTTATTGAAATACGATACAGCACAAGGACGCTTCCCACATACAGTAGAAGTTAGTGGTGATGACTTAGTTGTAGGCGGAAAAACAATTAAATCTTACGAAGAAAAAGACGCTGCTAACTTACCTTGGGGTGACTTAGGTGTAGATATCGTTTTAGAATGTACTGGTTTCTATACAACTTTAGAAAAATCACAAGCTCACCTTGACGCTGGAGCAAAACGTGTATTAATTTCTGCACCTGCAACAGGCGAAATGAAAACAATCGTTTATGGTGTTAACCATGAAATTATTGAATCAGATGACAAAATTGTATCAGCAGCTTCATGTACAACAAACTGTTTGGCACCATTAGCATTCCACCTAAATAACAAATTTGGTATGGAACGTGCTTTGATGTCTACAATTCATGCATATACAGCAACTCAAGCAATGCAAGACGCTCCAGGACGTAAAAACCGTGCTGGTGCAGCTAACGCTATCCCAGCATCAACAGGTGCTGCTAAAGCAGTTGGTAAAGTAATTCCAGAATTAGATGGAAAAATTGACGGAACTGCAGTACGTATCCCAACTATTACAGGTTCAATGGTTGAACTTTACTCTGTATTAGAAAAAGAAGTTACAGCAGAAGAAATCAACGCAGCTATGAAAGAAGTTTCATCAGATGCATTCCTTTACGAAGAAGACGAAATCGTATCTTCAGACGTTATCGGAGTACCAGCTGGTTCAATTTTCGACGCAACACAAACTAAAGTTATGGATGCTAACGGTGGCCAATTGGTTAAAACTGTTGCATGGTATGACAACGAGTATGGTTTCGTTGGAAACATGGTAAGTACTTTAGCTTACATGGCATCAAAATAATTAAAGATAACTCGTAAAATAGGCGGGAAGCATCGCGCTTCCTGCTTTTTTATTTGATTATGAGATGGAGGTTCTTTTATGACAAAGAAAGTTGTAACAGATTTAGCAGTTTCTGGAAAAAAAGTACTTGTTCGTGCTGACTTTAACGTACCAATGAGTAACGGTGAGATTACAAATGATAATCGTATCGTTCAAGCATTACCAACAATCAAATACTTGATTGAAGAGGGTGCAAAAGTCATTTTATTCTCTCATTTAGGAAAAGTTAAAACAGAAGAAGATAAAGCTGGCCTATCACTAGAGCCGGTTTCTAAGCGTTTAGCTGAATTGTTAGAAAAAGACGTGACATTCGTTGCGGAAACTCGTGGTAAAGAATTAGAAGATGCGATCCACAACTTAAAAGACGGCGACGTTCTAATGTTCGAAAATACTCGTTTTGAAGACGTTGATGGTAAGAAAGAAAGTGGCAACGATGCAGAATTAGGAAAATACTGGGCAAGCCTAGGGGACCTATTTGTAAACGATGCATTCGGAACAGCTCACCGTTCACACGCATCTAACGTTGGAATTGCTTCTAACTTAGACTCAGCAGCAGGTTTCTTGATGGAGAAAGAAATTAAATTCATCGGTGGTGCTGTTGATGAACCAGCACGTCCTTTCGTAGCGATTCTTGGTGGAGCTAAAGTAAGTGACAAAATTGGCGTTATAGAAAACTTATTAGAAAAAGCTGACAAAGTTATCATCGGTGGAGGAATGGCTTATACGTTTGCAAAAGCACAAGGTAAAGAAATTGGCCAATCACTACTTGAAGCAGATAAAGTTGACTTAGCGAAAGAATTAATCGAAAAAGCAGGAGACAAACTGATCTTACCAATCGATGCGCGTTTAGCTACTGAATTTAGCAACGATGCTGAAGCAGGTGTTGTATCAGTAGACGATATCCCAACAGACAAGCAAGCTTTAGATATCGGTCCTGACTCAATTGAATTATTTGCTAAAGAACTTGAAGGTGCAAAAACAGTCGTTTGGAACGGTCCAATGGGTGTATTTGAATTTGAGAATTTTGCAAAAGGAATAATCGGTGTTTGTGAAGCAATTG
>CAZLGI010000041.1:7298-10581 GCA_964558995.1 uncultured Carnobacteriaceae bacterium
AATTAGAGGATGCTACGACAATTATTGGTGGCGGAGACTCTGCAGCAGCAGCAATGCAACTTGGATTTGCTGATGACTTCACTCATATTTCAACAGGTGGCGGTGCTTCCTTAGAGTACTTAGAAGGAAAAGAACTACCTGGAGTTTCATCTATTTCGGATATTTAAAAGAGCTTCTAAAAAGGAGGGTTAAATGTGAGGAAACCAATTATTGCTGGTAACTGGAAAATGAATAAAACTGCAGACGAAGCACATCAGTTTATCGAACGGGTAAAAAACAACATACCGAGCGATGACAAAGTAGTCGCAGTGGTTGGAGCACCTGCTATTTATCTAGAAAAAATGGTGGAAGCAACAAAAGATTCTGATCTAAAGATATCAGCACAAAACAGTTATTTTGAAGACGAAGGTGCTTATACGGGTGAACTTAGTCCGAAAGCGCTAGAATCAATAGGCGTAGATTATGTTATTGTCGGCCACTCTGAAAGAAGAGAATACTTCTTCGAAACAGATGAAGAGATTAACAAAAAAGTTCACGCGATTTTCCGTAATAACATGGTTCCAATTTTATGTTGCGGTGAAACACTTGAACAAAGAGATGCAGGTGAAACTGCAACTTGGATTAAACAACAGATTACACGTGCACTAAAAGATTTGACTGGTGAACAAGTAGCTAATTTGGTTATTGCTTATGAACCAATTTGGGCAATTGGAACAGGGAAATTTTCCAGTGCTGAGGATGCAAACGAAACGTGTGGTGTAGTTCGCGAAACTGTTCGTGAGTTATATGGCACTGAAGTATCAGAGTCAGTCCGTATTCAATACGGTGGAAGTGTTAAACCTGACAATATTAAAGAATACTTGGCCGAAGAGCATATTGATGGTGCTCTAGTAGGTGGCGCTAGCCTAGAGGTTGAATCTTTCTTGCAATTATTGGAGGCAGTAAATTAATGAAGAAAACACCTGTAGCAATTATTATCTTAGACGGTTTTGGTCAACGTGAAGAAACGGTAGGGAATGCGGTAGCACAAGCAAACAAACCGAATTATGATCGTTACTGGAATACGTACCCACACGCAACGATGCAAGCATCTGGCTTAGCTGTTGGACTTCCAGAGGGGCAAATGGGTAACTCTGAAGTTGGACATACAAATATTGGCGCTGGTCGCGTTGTTTATCAAAGTTTGACGCGCATTGATAAGTCAATTTCTGACGGCGATTTTTCTGAAAACGAAGCATTAAACAATGCATACAGTCATGCCGTTGAAAATAATTCAAGTTTACACCTATTCGGACTATTGTCTGATGGCGGCGTACACAGTCATATCAATCACTTACTAGCTTTGATTGAAAGTGCAAAAGAAAAAGGCGTTAAGAAACTGTATCTACATGCTTTCTTAGATGGTCGAGATGTTGACCCACATGCTGCACCTGGTTACATTAAAACTGTAGAAGATAGAATGGAGCAAGCTGGTTTAGGCGAGATTGCTACTGTTTCTGGAAGATACTACGCAATGGACCGTGATAAACGTTGGGAACGTATTGACCTAGCTTATCAAGCAATTGTCCATGGTATTGGTAATGAGTACACGTCAGCACAAGATATCGTAACTGCAAGCTATGCAGATGGTATTACAGACGAGTTCGTTGTGCCTAGTGTCATTACTAAAGATGGGGTACCTGTTGGAACGATTAAAGACAATGACTCAGTTATTTTCTTTAACTTCAGACCAGACCGTTCAATACAATTGTCTAACGCCTTCACTAACGAAGACTGGACAGAATTTAATCGTGGTGTTCATCCAAAAAATGTAAAATTTGTGACAATGACGTCTTATCAAGACAGTGTTATCGCAGATATTGCATACCCACCAATTGCATTAACAAACGTTTTAGCAGAAGTATTGAGTGACAAGGGCATGACCCAGTTACACATTGCTGAAACTGAAAAATATCCTCACGTTACGTTCTTTATGAATGGTGGTCAACACGAGCCGTTTGAAGGAGAAGCACGTATTTTAATTCCTTCACCAAAAGTGGCGACTTATGACTTGAAACCAGAAATGAGTGCGTATGAAGTTGGAGATGCGTTGATGAAAGAAATCGATGAGGAGAAATTTGACGCGATTATGTTAAATTTCGCTAACCCTGATATGGTTGGACACTCAGGAATGCTTGAACCAACGATCAAAGCAATTGAAGCAGTTGATGAAAACCTAGGTCGAGTTGTTGATAATATCTTAGCTCATGATGGCTATGCAATTATTTTTGCAGACCATGGGAACGCAGATACAATGATGACACCAACAGGAAGCCCGCATACGGCGCACACAACTGTTCCAGTACCAGTAATTGTGACGAAAAAAGGCGTGACGTTACGTACAGACGGCAAATTAGCCGACGTTGCTCCTACGATGTTAGATTTACTTGGAGTAGACAAGCCAGACGAAATGACAGGCGAAACTTTAATCGTTCGTCCATAAAGACTTATGATAAGTTGTTGCATTCACAAGCAAAGTTGTCTAAAATTAATATGTACCATTAAGTATTGATAGATAAAAAAGGAGAGAAAAACATGCCTTACATTACAGATATTTTGGCAAGAGAAGTATTAGATTCACGTGGTAACCCAACAATCGAGGTGGAAGTTTATACAGAGACTGGTGCTTTTGGTCGCGGTATGGTTCCATCAGGAGCTTCAACAGGTGAACACGAAGCAGTAGAATTACGTGATGGCGACAAAGACCGTTACCTTGGTAAAGGTGTATTAAAATGCAATTATTGGTTTTGACGTAAGAGACCAATTAGCAATCGACAGAACAATGATTGAATTAGACGGTACACCTAACAAAGGTAAACTAGGTGCTAACGCAATTCTAGGTGTTTCTATCGCAGCAGCACATGCAGCAGCAGACTACTTAGATGTTCCTTTATATCAATACTTAGGTGGATTCAATACAACTGTATTGCCAACACCAATGATGAACATCATTAACGGTGGATCTCACTCAGACGCACCAATTGCTTTCCAAGAATTCATGGAGCAAAAAACTTTAAAGAGGCACTTAGAATGGGAACTGAAATTTTCCACAAACTAGCGTCAATCCTTAAAGAACGCGGATTAAACACATCTGTTGGTGACGAAGGTGGATTTGCACCTGAGTTCGAAGGAACAGAAGATGGCGTTGAAACAATCCTTGAAGCTATTAAAGGCGTAGGTTTAGAGCCAGGTAAAGATGTTTACCTAGCATTTGACTGTGCTGCTGCTGAATTCTACGAAGACG
>CAZLGI010000042.1:0-3064 GCA_964558995.1 uncultured Carnobacteriaceae bacterium
CGTTCAACACCTACACCATTTGAAATTTTACGAACAGTATACGTTTCGCTAACACCTTGACCACGACGCTTGATAACAACGCCTTCGAAAAGCTGAATACGTTCTCTCTCTCCTTCAACGATTCGAGCGTGAACACGAACAGTATCTCCAGGACGGAAGTCAGGAATGTCATTACGTAATTGTTCTTGAGTAATTTCATCGATTAAGTTCATTTTTTTCTTCTCCTTCCAACAAACATTCATGTATAGTTTTATCTATCAGCGGAATATCGTTATCATCGAGCATTTGATTGCTCACTCGTAAGAGTTTACCATATTTCTAATTACCTGTAAAGTTTTTTTGTTGACAAGTTTTTTATTTTTCAAACTCGGCTAACCAACCTTCTTGTTGCTTCGTTAACGTTAGATTATCTATCAAATCTGGTCGTTTTAGCCATGTTTTTCTAAGTGATTCTTTTTCTTGCCATTCTTCAATTTTAGCATGATTGCCACTGAATAACACTTCTGGCACAACATCTCCTCGAAAATCACGCGGACGTGTATATTGAGGGTGTTCTAGCAAGCCAGTTGAAAAGGAATCGGTTTGATTCGATACTTTATTTCCTAAAACTTCCGGCAATAAACGCACGACACTGTCAATCATGACCATTGCGCCTAATTCGCCGCCAGTTAAAATAAAGTCACCTATTGAAACTTCATCCGTGACATGTTTTTTAATACGCTCATCATAGCCTTCGTAATGCCCGCAAATGAAAACCAAATGACTTTCCTTAGCAAATTCCTCGGCTAATTCCTGGTTAAAGGTTTTTCCAGCAGGATCCATTAGAACAACTCTTGGCGTTGTTTCAGGATGCTTCGACTTAATGTCATCAAGAGCGTCCACAATCGGCTGAGCCTTCAATAACATGCCCGCTCCGCCACCAAATGGATAATCATCGACGGTATTATGTTTGTCGAAAGCATAGTCTCGTATATTCGTTGGATTAATACTTACAAGCTCTCTCTCTACCGCTTTTCCAATAATCGATTCTGTCATTGGTCCAGTAAACATGTTCGGAAAAAGTGTTAAGATATCAATGTTCATTCATCCAACATTCCTTCCAATAATGTGATGCGTACGAGTCCTTTGTCAAGATCGACTTCTTTTACGACATCTGCAATATAAGGAAGCAGCAAGTCTTTTTTCCCTTTTTGTTTCACTACCCAAACGTCATTCGCTCCAAGTGGCAAAATTTCGTCGATGACGCCTAAACTTTCGCCTTCCTCAGTGAAAACATCCAAGCCAATAATTTCATGATAATAAAATTCTTGCTCTTCTAATTCATGAAGGTCTTTTTCTGCGACTTTCAAAATGCCTTCTTTATATGATTCTACATCTTCAATACGAGGATGGTCTTTAAAAGTAAGCAAATCAAAATTCTTATGTTTTCGATGACTTCTAATTGTTAGTGTCATTGGATCTTTTCCTTCTTGGAATAGAGTAAGTTCATTGCCAGTTTGATAACGTTCTTCAGCTGAGTCTGTCACGGAAATAACACGCACTTCCCCTTTTAGACCCTGTGTATTAACAATCTTACCGACTTCAAAAAATTGGTCCACTCTATCAGCGCCCCTTCCTTATAAATGCGTACAAAAAAAGGGACAAATTCATCTAAATATGAATGTCCGCTTTGTTTGTCTCACATGTCAATGACCTACGACAGGCTATTCGCCCCCATCAATAACTAGACGAGCTCGTTTTGCTTGTTTCGTACGTACACTATAGACGATTGTCCGAATTGATCGGGCAACCCGACCTTGCTTCCCAATTACTCTGCCAACATCAGCTGGATTTACAGATAAATGATACTCTATAAATTCATCAGTTTCTTTTGTTTCAATAGAAACTTCATCTTGATTTTCAACGAGTGGAGTTACTAAGGTCAATATCAGTTCTTTTAGATCAGGCATATAACTCACCATCCTTTTGGTTGATGCAATACTTCTGACTATAATATAAAATGGTTATTAAGCATTTTTTGAATCGTGGAATTTTTTCATAATACCTTCTTTAGAAAGTAGGTTACGAACTGTATCAGAAGGTTGTGCACCGTTTGCCAACCATTTTAATACTAACTCTTCATCAAATTCTACTTGAGCTGGTTCTACAACTGGGTTGTATGTACCAATTTTCTCGATAAAGCGACCATCACGTGGTGCACGAGAATCTGCTACTACTACACGGTAAAATGGGTTTCTTTTAGATCCCATACGTTTTAGACGAATTTTAACTGCCATATTATTGTTACACCTCCATTAATTCGATATCACAAGAAATATAATACCAGTTTATAATCAGCTTGTAAAGTGTTTTTTCTTTACAGGCTTATTTTCTTCTTTTTTTCTTCTTTTTCTTGCCCATTTGTCGAGCTGCACGCTTCATTGCAATCTGACTTAGTTTTCCTTTTGGACCTCCGCCCATTAAACCTTCCATGCCTGCAAAGTTTCCTTTAGACATTTGGTTCATCATCTTGCTAGACTCATTAAATTGCTTAATCATACGATTTACTTCAGCTAATGAACGTGCTGAACCTTTAGCAATTCTTCTTCGTCTGCTTTGTGAAAGTAGGTTTGGATTCTCACGTTCTTCTGGCGTCATTGAATAAACAATAGCCTTCATACGTGCGATATCTTTTGGATCAACTTTTACTTGGTCCATTCCTGGCATATCGCTCATTCCAGGAATCATCTTCAATAGGTCTTCAATTGGACCCATGCTAGAAACTTGGTCCATTTGTTCGATAAAGTCATTGAAATCAAACGTATTATCACGAATCTTATCTGCAACTTCTTGTGCTTTTGTTTCATCAAAGTCTTGTTGTGCACGCTCAATCAGCGTCATCATATCGCCCATACCTAAAATACGCGAAGCCATACGATCGGGATAAAAGGGCTCCAAAGCCTCAACCTTTTCGCCGGTACCTGTAAATTTAATCGGTTTACCTGTTACCGCCTTAACCGATAAAGCCGCACCGCCTCTGGTATCGCCGTCCAGCTTAGTTAAAACAATACCCGTAATCGGCAAA
>CAZLGI010000042.1:3074-10519 GCA_964558995.1 uncultured Carnobacteriaceae bacterium
TACGTGAAGCCATTCGATCTGGGTAGAATGGTTCGATATCGTCTAACTTTTCACCTTGACCAGTAAATTTAATTGGTTTTCCAGTAACGGAACGAATCGACAGCGCAGAACCACCACGCGTATCACCATCAAGTTTTGTTAGTACCACACCTGTAATACCTAATTGCTCGTTAAATGCTTGTGCCACGTTAACCGCATCTTGTCCAGTCATCGCATCCACAGTAAATAGAATTTCATCAGGCTGAACAGCAGCTTTAATGTTTTTCAACTCAGTCATTAAGACTTCATCAACGTGCAAACGACCCGCTGTATCAATAATTACTAAGTCGCGGCCAAGTAGACGTGCTTCTTCAACTGCTTCTCTTGCAATATCAACTGGATTTGCTTCAGTTCCTTTTGCGAAAACTGGGAAATCTAATTGTTTTCCGAGTGTTTGCAACTGGTCAATCGCTGCCGGACGATACACGTCGGCCGCAACTAACATTGGACGCTTATTTTCTCGTTTCTTCATGTAGTTTGCTAATTTACCTGCTGTAGTTGTTTTACCAGCACCTTGCAAACCTACCATCATGACAACGGTTGGTGGTTTTTTTGAGAAGATGAATGGTTCTTGTTCGCCACCCATTAATTCGGTTAATTCTTCGTTTACGATTTTAACAACTTGTTGTGCAGGAGAAAGTGATTCTAACACATCTGAACCTAATGCACGGTCGTTTACTTTCCTTACGAAATCTTTTACAACTTTGAAGTTTACGTCAGCTTCTAGTAAAGCTAGTCGTACTTCTCGCATCATTTCTTTTAAATCGGCTTCGGTAATTTTACCTTTTCGACCGATTTTCTTCATTGCCCCTTGCAGGCGATCTGACAATCCTTCAAATGCCATATTCCGTCACATCCTTTATGTTCTATTCATCAAGTATTTCGATTTGTTGTATCATTGCTTGTATCTCATTGTCGCCAGGATAATTCTCCTGCGTATAATTCTTAAGGCGATTTAAAACTTCCTGACGTAACAAAAACTTTTCAACTAAATGAAGTTTTTCTTCATAGTTTACTAGTATTTTCTCCGTCCGTTTAATATTATCATAGACTGCTTGCCTGCTTACTTCAAACTCTTCAGCGATCTCGCCAAGGGAGAAATCATCGCCGTAATAACGAGACAGATAACCTCTTTGTTTGTCGGTAAGTAAGACATCATAAGACTCAAATAACGTATTCATATTGTTTGTTTTTTGAAGTGTCATCAACCGTTCCTCCCTTTTTAGTTTGTTGTCAAGTTGAAGCCTTTACATCATGCTTTAGAATACCGATTATCTGGTGATTAGTCAAGGAAAAATGAGATGAATCCCTGTAAAAGGACCCATCTCATGAGTTTTCTATTTTTCGATTAAATCTTTTACTAAGCCGTAGATGTATTGTTCTGGATCAAAGACTTGTAAGTCATCCATTCCCTCACCTAGACCTACAAATTTAACCGGAATGTCCAGTGAATGTCGAATTCCTAAGACAACCCCACCTTTAGCCGTTCCGTCTAATTTGGTTAAAATTAAACCTGTCACATTGGTTGTTTCCTTAAATTCTTGTGCTTGTCTCAAAGCGTTTTGCCCGGTTGTTGCATCCAAAACAAGTAAGGTTTCTGATGCGCCATCTTCCGTTTCGCGGCTAATGACGCGGTTGATTTTCTCAAGCTCTTTCATTAAGTTTACTTTATTTTGCAAGCGACCAGCTGTATCGATTAATAGGTAATCATAGCCATTTTCTTTCCCTTGCTTCAAAGCATCAAACACAACTGAAGCCGGATCTGATTGTGCTTTACCTGTTACAATATCGACACCAACACGGCCTGCCCAGACTTCTAGTTGTTCAATTGCTCCAGCACGGAAAGTATCACCAGCTGCTAAAAGAACCTTCTTACCGTTTTTCTTTAATTGATTGGCATATTTAGCAATCGTTGTCGTCTTACCAACACCATTAACTCCTACAAACAAGACAACAGTTAAGCCATCTTTTGCTTCATTAATCGTTGGTAGACCAGTTTCTCCTCTTTCGTAAATATCAACCATTTTCTCAATGATGATATTTTTCGCTTGTTCGCCTGTACGAACACCACGAAGATCAGATTCATCACGTAACACATCTGTGATTGCGACTGTCATTTCGTAGCCGACATCTGCTGTGATTAAAGCTTCTTCCAAATCATCAAAGAAATCTTCGTCAATTTCACGGAAACTAGCAAATAGTTCGTTTATTTTTTCAGAAAAACTTTTACGAGTTTTTTCCATTCCCTTGTCATATTTTTCAATGACGATTCGTTTCTCTTCGTTTACTGGTTCTTGAGTAACGTCTTCACCAGTAAAGGCACGTTTTATTCGATCAAATAATCCCATTTTTCCACTTCCCTTTTATAGTACAAATTTATTTATCGCGTGTGCGACGCCATCTTCGTCATTTGTTTTACTAATGAATGTCGCAAATTCCTTCACTGATTCACTAGCATTCTCCATCGCAACTGGTAGACCTGCATAAGTCAACATCGCTAGGTCATTCTCTTCATCGCCACAAGCCATTACGTTTTCTTTTGTAAATCCGAGTAATTGGCAGAGAGACTCAATCCCTTTGCCTTTGTTTACTTCTGGGTGCATGACTTCATACAACACAGGGCGAGATCTCATCATTGAGTAGCGTTCTTTCATAGCAGCAGGTATATTATTAATTGCTTCTTCCAAAATGTCAGGAGCAGTACAATAAACGACTTTGTTAAATGTATGGTCAGCACTAAATTCTGTAATGTTTCGTTCCAAGAATGGCAAGTTAGCACTTTGTAATTTCTGATAAAGTGACTCTCGTCCTTCTGGATATTCAGGTTCGTAAACACACTCTAAATCAATCATATTCATTGGGATTCCCAAATCAAAGCCCATTTGATGCAGCTCGTTTATGTTTTCTAATGAGAGTGTTTTTTCTAACAGAATTTCTCCTGTATTGTTTTTTTGAACTAAACCGCCGTTGTAAGTAATTGAATAATCGCCTTCTTCAAGCAAGTTTAATTCTTCTAAATAGCGTTCAATGCCTAGTAAAGGTCTGCCTGTACACAAGACAATTTTAACCCCTTTTTCTTTAGCTTTTCGAATCGCTTCTTTATTTACTTCACTAATATTTTTCTCTGAATTTAATAATGTGCCATCTAAATCGAGGGCAATTAGTTTAATCATTGAGTAGATTCCTCCCATACTTTGTGTTAAACCTTAACCTCGTAGTCATCAAACTTTACCGATGCTAAGCGTGACACGCCAGAATCTTGCATCGTTACCCCATACAAGACGTCTGCTTCTTCCATTGTACCCTTTCGGTGAGTAATCACAATGAATTGCGTCTCTTCTTCAAAAGATGCTAGGTATTTACCAAAGCGCACGACGTTAGACTCATCTAAGGCGGCCTCTACTTCATCTAAAATACAAAATGGTACTGGTGACACTTCAATAATTGCAAACAGCAAGGCGATTGCAGTAAAGGCCTTTTCGCCACCAGATAGTAAACTCAAATGTTGCAGTTTTTTGCCAGGTGGTTGTGCAATGATGTCAATGCCTGTTTCCAATAAATTCGATGGATCACTCAACTCAATCGTTGCTTTACCGCCACCAAATAGTTTAGGAAAAGTCTTTTCAAATTGAGACTTAATCATATTAAATGTTTTTTCAAATCGTAGTGATACTTCTTCGTCCATTTGAGCCATTGTATTTAATAATGTTTCTTTCGCCGTTACTAAATCCAGTTGTTGACTTGATAGGAATTCATAACGTTCCAAAATACGATCGTATTCTTCAATCGAAGTTAAGTTAATCGGTCCTAAGGCTTGGATTTTCTGCTTTAATTCTCTAACCATCTTAGATGCTTCATCAGTTGATATAGTCAAGGTATACTCGCCTTTAGCGGCTTCGTAACTGAGACCATATTCTTCACTCAAACGGTTCAAATGGTGGTCAATCGCCACTTCAGAACGACTTGCACTACTTTCTAGCTTAGTTAATTCATACCATGCCTTTTTAAGTGTTGTACGAACAGTAGTTAGTGCCGTCTCTTCATCTTTTACTTGTTGATCAAGTTCTTTTTTATCGACTCGTTTTTCTTGTAACTGACGGTTGGTAATGTTACTTTCTTTTTTCGTTGCAACTAAGCTTTCTTCAACCTCATCAATCGATTGGAAATCAGTCGTTTCTAAAGTAACAGCCTGCTCTAAATTAGTCTGAATCGCAGCTACAGTCGCTGTTTCTGTTTCAATTGTTTGATTTGCTAGTTGAATATCACGGCGCAACTGCTTCTCTTGCTCTTGTAAAATCGCCGTTTTTTGATTTAATTGCTGTAAATCATTTTGAATCATTTGTAAACGTTTTTGACGTTCTTCTTCATTTAAAGTCGAATCGTCCATACTTTGTTTTAATTCCGAAATTTCAGCTACTAGTGTATCTTTCAATGCGAGTTCCCTTAGTAAATCTGTTTTGATTTCCTCTTGAGACTGCGATAAAGCCATGCTATCAAATTCATTAGCCATCAAATCATTATTGAAGCTCTCTACTTCACTTTCGGTACGCTCCTTAGCCCCTTGAGCCTTTTCTAGCTCAAATTGCAAGGTCTTCGCTTCGTTTTGTAGATTGCTTATCATCATTTGTAAGTTTTCAACTAATGATTTCTTTGCTTTGTAAGTTGTCTCTAATTGGTGATACTCGTTTGTCTTCTCTTTAATGAAGTTTGTCAGCTTTTCAATCGTATTTTTACGACTGAAAACAGAATTTCCTTGTTTTCTATTCGTTGCTCCACCTGTCATTGACCCACCAGCGTGAATGATATCACCTTCAAGCGAGACAATGCGGTAACGGTTATTAACGCTCTTAGCAAGCTGCAAACCGCTCTGAAGGTCTTCGGCTACGATTGTCGTTCCAAGTGAATTAGCGGCGATATTCGCATATACTTGATCATAAGAAATTAAGTCAGATCCAATACCGATATAGCCTGGTATACGTTCTAAATCATTGATGACATAGCTAGGTAGACTCTTTCCTTTGATAACCGTTAAAGGTAAGAATGTCGCACGACCTAAACGATTACGTTTCAAAATGTTAATCGCTTGGGAAGCAGCTTTTTCATCGTCTACAACAATGTTTTGAATGCTACCACCTAAAGCTGTATCGATTGCTAGTGTGTATTTATCTGGCACTTGGAAGAGTTCACCGATTGGCCCTCTAATCCCATAAATATGATCACGTCGTTTTAGAATCTCCTTAACACCTTGATAGTAATTCGCATAGCTATCTTCTAATTCTTGCTGGCTATCTCGTCTTGCTTCAGCTTTTTGCAACTCTCTGCTTAACTCAATTAACGTTTTATTCGACTCTTGTAATATAGCTTCCTCTTGAGCCAATTGCTTGTTTGCTTGTTCTAATTCAGTCATTTGTGTCTGACCTTTATTTTGAAGTGTCAGACTTGTTGCTTTAATTTGAACGAGTTTTTCTTTTGCATCTGTCGCCATACGTTTCAGTTCATTAATCTTGTTCGTTAGAGTAACTAGTCGCTCTTCTACTTGTTGTTGATTCTTTTCCAAGTGAAAGAGCGTATTTTTATTCGTTGATTGTTGTTGAAGTTTCTCAATATAACGATCACGAAGTTGTTGAATCCATTCATTCTTGTCTTGTGATAAATGGGTTACTTTTTCTTCTAATTTTGCGATTTCGTCTGTCAATTGTTTCTTCGTTGCTTGTTTTTCCTTTTGTTCAGCAACTAATTCTTTCAATTTATTCTGAGTTTCAACAATTAATGTTTGTTTTTGATCTAAGACTTTTTGCTGGTCTTCTTTATTCTTCGCAGAAAAATCAGCTTTTTGCTCTAATATGTTCTTTTGACCTTCTAATTGCTCAATTTTCTGAATCAAAAGGACATATTTTTCTTGAAGCACAGTTAGTTCATTATCAGTTTTACTAACATGGTGTTTCAACTGGACGAGATGTTCCTCGCCGATTTCTTGTTTCTTTTCCATTTCAGCTGCTTCTTCTTGGTAATGCTTAATATCATTTTTACTCAATTGCCACTGTTCATTCAAAGCTTCGATTTCAACAACCATTAAGGCAATTTCAATATCACTAAGTTCTTTTCTTAATTCCTTGTATGTCACTGCTGTATTACGTTGTTTCTCAAGTGGTGTCAGTTGATTCTCAATTTCATGAAGAATGTCTTCTACACGATTTAAGTGCTCTTCCGTCGCAGTTAGTTTCTTTTCGGCACTTGTTTTTCTATGTTTATATTTGGCAACTCCTGCTGCATCTTCAAAAATCGCTCGTCTTTCTTGAGGCTTATTTTGAAAAATTTGTTCGACTTTCCCTTGCGAGATCATCGAAAAAGAGTCTTTACCAATCCCAGAGTCCATCAAAAGGTCTGTAATATCCTTCAATCGACATGGTTTTTTGTTGATAAAACAGTCACTGTCACCATTTCTGTTAATTCGACGAGTCAAACTGACCTCTGTGAAATCCAGTGGCAGCGTTCGATCCTCATTATTTAATACTAATGTCACTTCAGCAATATTAATTTGTCGACGTGTTTCTGAACCAGCAAACACAATATCATTCATCTTCTTACCACGTAAATTTTTTGCAGATTGTTCGCCTAATACCCAACGGACAGCCTCAGAAATATTACTCTTCCCACTACCGTTTGGTCCAACAATTGCGGTTACGCCTTGATCAAATTCGATAATTGTTTTATCAGCAAATGACTTAAATCCCGTTAGTTCAATTCTCTCTAAATACAAATAAAACATCCTTTCTCAAAAATCATTTCTATTATTGAGAGATTTTACTCAATGCTTCCTTCGCAGCGTTTTGTTCAGCAGACTTCTTACTATTCCCACTACCACGTCCCAAACGCTTGCCATTTGCTTCTACGACCATTTCAAATTTCTTCGCGTGTGAAGGTCCTTCATCTGCAACAGTGATATAAACAATCTGTACATCACCATTCTTCTGCAATTCTTCCTGAAGTTTTGTTTTATAATCCATCGCATGTGAAAAAGCATCCTCTTTCATCTTGGTCAACACAACTTGTCGAATAAAACCTTCTGCGGCTTCCATCCCTTTGTCCAAATAAATCGCACCAATAAAGGCTTCGAATAAGTCACACAAAAGTGCTGGTCGATTACGACCATTCATATTCTCTTCACCTTTTCCAAGACGAATATACTCGTCAAACTGACATTTCTTCGCAAATGCAGCTAAACTAGGCTCACAAACAATCTGTGCACGCGTACGTGTTAATTTCCCTTCATTCCAATCTTTATATTGACTGAAAAGAAATTTAGAAACTACAACCTCTAAAACCGCATCTCCTAAAAATTCAAGACGCTCGTTATGTTTCAAATCTAAATGACGATGCTCATTCACATATGATGAATGGGTAAA
>CAZLGI010000043.1:0-10378 GCA_964558995.1 uncultured Carnobacteriaceae bacterium
ACAAAAGACAAAAAGGAAGCCGCCTGCAGCGAAATGCTACAGGGGGCTTCTATTTTCTGTTAACCTATTTATTTTCTTCTGTTTCTCTCTCCAAATCCGCAAATGAACTTCTAATAACTTCTCTTAAAGTATCTGCAGAGTGTTGCATGTTGCCTGTTTCGACTTCGTTTAATGGAATCTCAATAACGTTTCGGATACCTTTGCGGTTAATAACTGCTGGTACGCCGATGAAGACATCTTCTTGGCCGTATTCGCCGTCTAAATATACAGATAACGGCAAGATCGCATTCTCGTCGTTGAAAATCGCTTTAGTAATTCGAGCTAAAGATACGGCAATCCCATAAAAGGTTGCACCTTTTTTATCAATGATCCTATAGGCGGCGTCACGAACTGAGAAGAATACTTCAAGAATATCTTCTTCATTCACTGTTTCGCCGTTTTGTTTCAACCATTCGTATAATTGTAAGCCACCGATATTAGCGTGTGACCAAACTGGGAATTCTGTATCACCATGTTCACCAAGGATATACGCATGAACGTTACGTGCGTCAACGTTAACAACACGAGCGATTTCTTGACGGAAACGTGCACTATCTAATGATGTACCCGATCCGATGATTTGACTTGCTGGGAGTCCGGAAAATTTCCAAGTTGCGTAAGTTAAAACGTCAACTGGGTTTGTTGCAACTAGGAAAATACCATTAAAGCCTGTTGCCATGACTTGATCAACGATACTCTTAAAGATTTTCAAGTTCTTATGAATTAAATCTAATCTAGTTTCGCCAGGTTTTTGCGCTGCACCTGCAGTTAGAACAACGATGTCTGCGTCAGCACAATCGCTATACTCAGCAGCATAAATTGTTTTTGGACCAGTGAATGCAAGAGCATCTGATAAGTCGATTGCATCGCCTTCAGCTTTTTTAGTATTGACATCTATAATTCCAATCTCTCGACCAACGTTTTGTGTAACTAATGCAAAGGCGTAGCTGGAACCAACCGCACCATCGCCGATCAAGATAACTTTTTGACTATAGGACCTATTTGTAAGCATTTATTTCCCTCCATACAATTTTTTAACTGGTTATATTATACCACGCATGCGTTGTGAATTTCATCACAAAAGCTTAAAAATCTCTTAAAAACATTTTTCTTTGTGCACTGAACCTAATATGCTATAATTATAAAACGACTGGACGAAGGTTCAGGCTTTTTGTGCGTCCAGAATAAATAATCGAGTAGAAAAAAGAATGGGTGACTGGAATGAAAATGATAATTGGGCTAGGAAATCCAGGTCCGAAATATCTAGAGACGAAACATAATATTGGTTTCATTACACTAGATGAATGGGCTCATCAGAATAATAGTAGCTTTAATAAAAATAAATTTGATGCACTTTATGCAGAAGAACGAATTAATGGCGAGAAGATACTCTTCGTTAAGCCAATGACTTATATGAATGATTCCGGAAGGGCAGTTCGTCCTTTGATGGATTACTTCGGAGTAGACGTTGAAGACATTGTGGTTATCTATGATGATTTAGACTTACCTCCTGGACGGATTCGCCTACGCCAAAAGGGAAGTGCTGGCGGTCATAACGGGATTAAGAGTCTGATTCAACATCTAGGCACACAGAATTTCAACCGTATCCGAATGGGGATTGGTCGACCGAAATACCAAATGTCAGTTATTCAACACGTGCTAAGTCCGTTTCCAGCTGAAGATCATGCAGATATGCTAGCAAGTGTGAAAGATAGCGTTGAGGCAATCGAAGACTACATCAGCGGCGGTAATTTTCTAAAAACAATGAATAAATTCAATCCTAAAAAATAGGCTCAGCTCAAACTGAGCCTGTTTGCGCGTCCATTGACTGAGGCGGGAAATTAAGAGGGTAAAAGATTGAGGAGAACAAAGTGATGAGAGATATAGAAAAGTTTTTACAAAATATGCCAACCATAAAATCGGTCATTGAACACATTGAACCTACTGGTAATCAATTGGTGACCGGAATTTCAAGTTCCGCACGAAATTTATTAACTAGTATTATTTATCGTGCCGTCGACCAACCGATTGTTGTTTGGGCACCAAACCTATTACAAGCAACACAAATCTACGAAGACCTACAATTGATTGATGCAGAAATTCCGCTGCATTTATTCCCTGTTGAAGAATCCCTTGCGGTTGAATTGTCTTTTTCATCGCCAGAATTCAGAAGTCAACGGGTAGAAACACTACAATTTTTACAAAGTGGCAAAAACGGGATTGTGATTATTCCAAGCTCAGGCTTCAAAAAACTATTATCACCCGTAGATGTATGGAAGGAACACAATTTAACCTTCACGATTGGTGATGAAATGGCTTTTGAAAGTCTGCCAGAGAAGCTTGTTTCAATGGGATATAAGCGAGAAGGCATGGTTGCATCACCTGGTGAATTCAGTGTGCGTGGAGATATTTTAGATGTTTACACATTAACGGAAGAATTCCCAGTACGAATCGAATTTTTCGGTTCTGATGTGGACCGCATGCGTTATTTTGAACCATCCACACAGAAATCGTTAGGCGATGATGTCATGGAAACGTTCACCGCTCTCCCAGCTCAGGATATTGTATTTCCAATTGAGCGCATCGCAGAACAAAGTAGCAGTATTGAAAGCAAAGTAAAACGTGCTGCCAGATCCATCAAAAATGATGGCGTGCGCGAAACAATGACAAACTTCTTCCAAGATTTATTGGATAAGCTAGCTTTAGGTGAACTACCAGAAAATCCTAATATGTATACGTCTTTATTTTATCCGAAAACAACATCAATTATTGATTACATTCCAAGTAATGCCTTAATGATTATTGATGAATACGGCCGTTCATTGGAAGACGACCGCAATTTAGAAATGGAAGCGGGCGAATGGCAGGAAACGAAACAAAGAGATGGCGTCCTGTTACCGAAGCAAAAAATGGCAATCGAAGCCCGTGAGGTCATGAAGCAAAGTGAGCATCCGAAAATATTCTATTCTCTTTTCCAAAAAGGTTTAGGGAATATTCGTTTCACTCAGATTCATCCACTGCAATATCGCAGTGTTGTTCAATTCTTCAGCCAAATGCCAATGGTGAAAATCGAAATCGATCGTTGGCTACAGCAGGACATGACTATTTTTACCTTAGTTTCTGATGCCGAGCGAGCTCAAAAAGTTAACCAAACTTTCCAAGACTTTGGGATCAATAGCATCATTAAGGGAAGCGACAAAATTATCGAAGGACATGTCAATATTATTGTCGGCAACATTAGCAATGGTTTTGAAATGCCAATCGAGAAAATTGTCTTTTTAACCGAAAAGGAATTATTTAATAAAGTTCAAAAGAGAGCACCACGCCGTCAGAAAATGTCGAACGCTGAACGAATTAAGAGCTACTCGGAACTGAATCCGGGTGACTATGTGGTACACGTGAATCACGGAATTGGTCAGTTTACTGGAATGGAAACCATCACCATTGATGGGGTACACCAAGATTACTTGTCAATTTTATATAAAGACAGTGCACGCTTGTTTATTCCAGTGACCCAACTTCACTTAATTCAAAAGTATGTTTCAGCGGAAGCGAAAACACCGAAAGTAAATAAACTAGGTGGAACAGAATGGGCGAAAACGAAAAGTAAAGTTGCTTCGAAAATTGAAGATATTGCTGATGAACTCATCGAGTTGTATGCGCAACGTGAAGCTGAGAGGGGATATGCTTTCCCACCGGATAATGCGGATCAAGTTGAGTTTGAAAACAACTTTCCATTTACTGAAACGGAAGACCAACTGCGCAGTACGGCAGAAATCAAATCCGATATGGAAAAAGAAAAACCAATGGATCGCCTGTTAGTAGGGGATGTTGGTTATGGGAAAACAGAAGTAGCGATGCGAGCGATTTTCAAAGCAGTTTTGGATGGCAAGCAAGCAGCATTTCTAGTTCCAACAACTATTTTAGCCCAACAACATTATGAGACATTGATTCAACGTTTTGAAGGTATGCCGTTTGAAATTGGTTTACTAAGCCGCTTCAGAACGAAAAAACAACAAGAAGAAACCATTAATGGTATTCGAAAGGGCGGTGTTGACATTGTCGTGGGGACCCACCGAATTCTATCAAAAGACATTGAGTTCTTTGACTTAGGATTGTTGATTGTTGATGAAGAGCAACGCTTCGGTGTGAAACATAAGGAACGTTTGAAGCAATTGAAAGCAGCAGTTGACGTGCTGACATTAACGGCGACACCGATTCCAAGGACTTTACATATGTCGATGCTTGGTGTGCGTGACTTATCGGTTATCGAAACACCACCAGCTAACCGTTATCCGGTTCAAACGTACGTGATTGAACAAAACATGGGTGCGGTACGCGCTGGAATTGAACGCGAAATGGCAAGGGGCGGACAGGCGTTTTATGTCTATAACCGAGTGGCAACGATTGAACGAAAGGCTGATGAAATTCAAGCACTCGTTCCGGATTGTCGAGTAGGGATTGCGCACGGCCAAATGACCGAAGTCCAATTGGAAAATATTATGTTGGACTTTATCGAAGGCGCCTATGACGTTCTCGTTACCACGACAATTATTGAAACGGGTGTAGATATCCCGAATGCGAATACGCTATTTATCGAAAACGCGGATCACATGGGCTTATCACAGTTGTATCAATTACGTGGTCGTGTTGGTCGTACGAATCGAATCGCTTATGCTTATCTAATGCACCAACCAAATAAAATTTTAAGTGAAGTAAGTGAAAAACGTCTCCAATCAATTAAAGACTTTACCGAGTTAGGGTCAGGTTTCAAAATTGCAATGCGTGACTTATCTATCCGTGGTGCCGGTAATTTACTTGGCTCTCAACAACACGGTTTTATTGATTCAGTCGGTTTCGATTTGTATTCAGAAATGCTAAGTGAAGCCGTTGAACGTAAACGTGGAAAAGCAAGTCGCGTGAAACGAACGAATGTGGAGATTGATTTGGGCATCGATGCTTATATTCCAGCTGAGTATATTGAAGATGGCCGTCAAAAGATTGATATGTACAAGCGAATCCAGCAAATTAGCAGTGAAGACGACTTTTACGAAATTCAAGACGACTTTGTTGACCGCTTCGGTGATTATCCAATTGAAGTGAATTATTTAACTCAAGTTGGTTTATTGAAACATTTTGCCGAAGAAGCGCAAGTTGAAACGATTAAACGTAAAGATGATGTTGTGCAGGTTACCTTAAGTAAAGAAGCAACCGAACGTTTGCAAGGGGCAGCGATTTTCGAAGTCTTAAGTAAAGTTTCCTTACGAGCGAGCGTCAATGTGAAGGCAGACAAATTAACCATTGGCTTGCAAACATACAAAGTAGAAACCGAATCATGGTTGGATTATTTGAGAATATTCTTAGAAGCTTGTGCGGTTGAAGAGAAAGATAGCACCATAGAAGGTTCGTGAGAGATATATGAAAAATGACCAATTAAAAAATATGATGAATGGCGCGCTTCTGTTGTCTATCGCAGCCTTTATTGTGAAGCTGCTTAGTGCCGTTTACCGCGTTCCCTTCCAAAATATGGTTGGAAACACAGGCTTTTATGTTTATCAACAAGTTTATCCGATCTATGGCATAGGCATGACCTTTGCCTTGTCAGGACTGCCGGTTTATTTTTCTAGGAAGATAGCTGAAACTGATAGCCAAGGTGAGCAATGGCATTTAGTGAAACAGAGTTTACTTATTTTAAGTCTCTTTTCGCTGGCGATTTTTGGCTTCCTTTACAAAGGAGCAGGCGTGATTGCGGAAATGATGGGCGACCTTGCTTTAGCGTCTACGATTCAAGCTGTCTCTTGGATGTTTTTATTTATGCCACTCTTGGCAACGATTCGAGGGTACTTTCAAGGAACTTTCCGCATGAAACCAACTGCAGTCTCGCAAATCAGCGAGCAACTCGTTCGAGTCGCGGTGATCTTACTAGCAGCCTATTGGTTTACCCAATCATCATCCATGAGCCTCTATCAAATGGGCGCTTATGCGATGAGCGGTGCAATCTGGGGGGCACTTATCGCAACCCTAATATTGCTCTGGATGCTGTGGAAAGATCGAGCAACGTTTGAAATGAATGCAAATATACAAGTGAAAAAAGGCTCATTAGGCAGTTTATTGCGTGGCTATTTAACAGAAGGTGTGACGATATGTTTGCTCACAGCGATTCTAGTCCTTTTTCAATTAGTTGATTCCTTTACCTTATATAAAGGCTTAGTTGAAAATGGCATTGCGGAACAGTTAGCTAAATCATTAAAAGGCATTTACGATCGTGGGCAACCTTTAGTCCAATTAGGTTTAGTTGTCGGAACGGGTTTTTCCACCAGCTTTGTCCCTTTAATGACGCAGGCCTATTTAAATGAGCGACAAGATGAGTTTCAACAGGCAGCAAAATCACTGATACGTATTTCGGTAACTTTCTCAGTGGCAGCCGTTGCCGGTTTGTTAGCCATTTTACCGGAAGTGAATTTGATGTTGTTTGGCGATATGGAAGGGAACCTTGTGTTGTCTGTCTACATTATCTCGATTGCAGCAGCCACACTAATGTTGGCCTATCATTCCATTTTACAAAGTATGCAGCGTTATAAATTAACATTAGTCGCCTTAGCAGCAGCATTGTTGGTAAAATATATTGGAAATCAGTTCTTCGTACCAATCGGTGATACCTTAGGAGCCAGTGTTGCAACTTTAGTCGGTTTAGTGGTGATGCTGATTGTTATGAGCTACCAATTACCGCAATCACTGCGAACAGTTTGGCGTAAAGATGGTTTTTTAGTGAAGTTAAGCAGTAGCGCCATCCTCTTATATGGTCTAGCTTTTTTAACGAAAACACTCTTAAGGCAAATTGTTTTCCAAGAGTTAACTAGAACGCTGGCTTTCTTTGTGATCATCTTGACCGTTGTTATAGCAGTCGCATTCTTCGTTTGGTATATCTTGCGTGTCAAACTGTTCAGCATTCGCGAATGGTTGGCATTGCCGATGGGAAGAAAATTATTAAATTGGAAAAGGAAGTAAGCTATGGGAAAAATTGAAATTGTTGGCCTAGGTTCGGGTGATTTGAAGCAATTACCCGTTGGCGTCTACGAAACCATTATGCAACACAAACATGTATTTTTAAGAACAAAAGAACATCCCGTTGTCGCAGAGCTTGAAAAAGAAGGGCTCAGTTATCAAAGTTTCGATGATTTTTACGAAGCTGAAGCTGAATTCGAATCCGTTTATGAAAAAATTAGTGCAACCCTACTAGAAATGGCAAAGGATACCGACGTTTTATACGCCGTTCCAGGACATCCAATGGTAGCTGAAGATTCAGTGTCACTTCTGTTAGCCAATGAAGAGGGCATACCAATCACCATTGAAGGTGGGAAAAGCTTTATCGATGACTTTTTCCAAGCGGTTTCGATTGATCCGATTGATGGCTTTCAATTAGTTGACGGTTTACGCTTTTCGCCAGACCGCCTAGATACAGGCAGTCACCTAATTATTATGCAAGTGTTTGATGATTTAGTAGCCGGCGAAGTGAAAATTACCTTAATGGAACAATATCCGGATGAGCATCCAATCGCGTTGGTTGATGGGGCAGGGACGAAGGATGAACGTGTCAGCTGGATTCCTTTATACGAAATGGATCATTTTAGCGGTGTGCGAAATTTACAATCGGTTTATGTTCCACCGCTAGATGTAAAAAAACGCACGAAGAGTTTCTCAACGACGCAATATTTAATGGATGAGATTTTTGAAAAAGATATCTGGGCTCAAGCTCAAACGCATGAAAGCTTGCTACCTTATTTATTAGAAGAAAGCGAAGAAGTTGCAGAAGCGATTAACTTAGATGATAGTGAGAACTTGATTGAAGAATTAGGCGATATTTTGTTGCAAGTTTTCTATCATGCAGCCTATGCTGAAAACCAAGGGGATTTCTCAATGGAAGATATTTTAGATGCATTGAATAAAAAGTTACGTCGTCGCCATCCACATGTTTTTGATGGTTACCCAGTTGAAACGATTGAAGACATTGATGCGATGTGGCAAGAAATAAAAAGGAAAGAGAAGGAAGATGACTATGAGACTTGATAAATTTTTGAAAGTATCACGAATTATTAAAAGAAGAACCGTTGCAAAAGAGGTTGCTGACAAAGGCCGCGTTCAAATTAACGGTCAAGTCGCAAAATCAGGTACGAACGTAAAAGTTGGCGATGAAATCACACTTTTATTCGGGACAAACACACTCGTTGTTAAGATTGAAAAGATTGTTGATACAACTAAAAAAGACGAAGCACGAGACATGTATACAATCGTTAGCGAGACAAAAAATGAATAAGATAATATTTATCTAAAAACTACCATGAATCTCGTGACTTTTTCTTATGTTTCTTCTATAATTAAAGAAATGTAGTGATTTGTTACAGAAAAAGTCTGAGCATGGGAGGTTAGTGTGATGTCATTAGGGGAAAGAGATAAATTAGTTGATTCAATACAAGCTGAATCAAACGTTACAGCGATAAATAACGAATTTATTGAGACGCTAACACTCGAGAAGAAAATGGCACGTGAAAGTAAGATGAAAGAACGAAGACGATTAATCTTTCTACTTGTTCTAGGTGCGATCATTCTGGTTCCCATGGCAATTGGTGTTTTAGAGAATGTTCTTGAAATTCGACAAATGGAGACAAACTTAGTTGAAGCGAATGAACAACAAAAACAGTTAGCATCTGAGAATCAACAACTGCAAGTATCCGTGAGTTTACTACAGGATGAAAATTATATTGCTAAACTTGCTAGAAGTCGGTATTATCTGAGCAAGGACGGAGAAATCATATTCAGTTTACCCGAAGATAACCACAGCAAAGCAGCTGTAGAAAAACGCGGGAACGAATGAAAATAACTCAATCTGTATTATTTGGCGGTTCTATGCTATAATTAGCATACAAAACTTAAGGAGGAAATCTTTTTTTATGTCAATTGAGGTTGGAAATATTGTATCTGGTAAGGTAACAGGTATAACAAACTTTGGAGCATTTATAGATTTAGGGGACAGAAAGACAGGTCTGGTACACATCAGTGAAATATCTGATCGTTATATCAAGGACATTAATGATGTTTTAACTGTTGGTGATGAGGTTAAGGTAAAGGTATTAACGATTGCAGACGATGGGAAAATTGGATTGTCTATCCGACAAACAGTAGAGAAAACGGAAGCTGATTCCCGACCTCAACGAGAGTTTAAGCCAAAACCACGTAGTTTTACGCCACGTGACCAAACGGCTCGAAAAGGAAGCTATCAATCTTCACAAAAAGAAACCAAAAAAGAATCCTTTGATGACTTGATGAGTTCGTTCTTAAAAGACAGTGACGATCGCTTGACTTCTTTGAAACGTAATACAGAAGGCAAACGCGGCGGACGCGGCGGAAGACGTAACTAATTAAGCTATAATAAATAGTAAGAGGTAGAACGATAGAGGCACACGCCTATTTGTTCTGCCTCTTTTTCATTCAAAAAATATGACGCACGACGGTGGTGAAAAAGATGACGCCTCTTGTAAAAAAAATATATCATGATTGGAAACAACATCAAGAATGGCAAGCCGATGATCTTGTTTTGCTCGCTGTCTCTGGTGGGGTAGACTCTATGGCTTTGTTAGATGTGTTTGTTCATTTACCAGAAGACGCCAAACCGAATTTGGCAGTCCTTCATGTTCATCATCATTTACGTGATGAAGCCGAACTAGATTATTTACTGGTTAAGCAAACGTGTCAGACGCACCAGCTTCCTTTTTATGAAACGCATTGGCAGGAAGAAGATCAACCGATAAATAACCAAGAAGCAGCTGCAAGAGAGGTTCGTTACGCTTTTTTTACAGAAAAAATGCAGGAACTATCTGCCAAAATCCTAGTCACGGCTCATCATGCAGACGACCAAATGGAAACAATTTTAATGCGCTTAACGAGAGGCAGTACACTAGCAGGTTATAGTGGCATCCAACCATCCCGTCCATTTGCGAAAGGTAAGCTCATTCGGCCTTTTCTAGAGATTGATAAAAAAACACTCTATGATTACTGCAATCATAACCAAGTTTCTTATCGTGAAGACCATACGAATGAAGCCGATGACTATACGAGAAATCGATTTAGACATCACGTTACTCCATTTATTAAAGAAGAAAATCAACAAGCAGGCCGTCACTTTCAAGAATTTTCCGAAGATTTAAGCGATGCATTGACTGTTTTGCAACCAATCATCGGAAAAATCTTCGACCTGCACTTTCGAAGAACGGCCGATGAATGGCAGTTGCATGTTCCAACATTTTTGAAAGAAGAATTGGCGATGCAGCGATTAGTGATGGGG
>CAZLGI010000044.1:0-10049 GCA_964558995.1 uncultured Carnobacteriaceae bacterium
GAAATCGGATAACGTTATAGAGCTATGAAACGTTTTAATCAGGTCCTAAAATTTTCGAAGCTCAAGCCAAACAGAACAAAAGAATAACCTCCCAAAAGTCTAAACTTTTGGGAGGCACTCAATATTATTCGTCTTCTTTATTCAGTAATTCTTCTTCCGATGAAACCCTCTGATTGGCTAAGGCTTCGTCCGTTGTTGATTCGTACGAAGTGCCGTGCACGTTTCCGACTCCAGCAACTAGGTCATCTGATGCAGGTGGGATGTTAGCAACTTCTGATACAAGACCTGCTTCATAGTAACTTTAATTGAATTCATCTTTCATCTCTTGAACTTTTGCTGTGCCTGTATCTTTCAAGTCTACGGCCTTGTTCTTAATGTCATCACGAAGTTCTTTACCAGACTTTGGTGCAAACAAGAGTGCAACGGTTGCTGCCGCAGCTGATGCTACGATAATTGGCACCACATTGCATGTTTTACGTGGGCGGAAATCGTAAGGTATGTGATCCTTAGCCATTTTCGTCGCATTTGATAAGTGACCCTTCGTTTGTTTAAGTACTTTTGACAAATCTTTCATAGTTAGTTCTCCCTTCCTTCTATCTTGCTATATCTTCAGTTTAAAGCAAATAACGCCTAAGATGAAAGTAAAACGCCTTTTGAAATGAAATTACTCAACAGATTGTAGGGCTTCTAGCATGTCAATGCGTTTTAATTTGTGATGCATAATTAACATCACGACGATTGAAAACAGCAACGTCAAGAACGTAGACCAAACGTAACTAGAAAGTAAGATTGTAATTGGAAAAAGCATAAAGTCAACTTCAACCATTTTCAAAAGAACCGTAGCTAAAACGTTACCTACTGCAAAGCCGAACGCAATTCCGATACTAGTCAAAATAAATGTTTCGCGGTAAATGTACATACTTACTTCATTATTATAGAAGCCAAGCACTTTTATCGTGGAGAGTTCTCTAATTCGTTCGGATACGTTCACGTTGGTTAAGTTATAGAGCACAACAAAGGCTAGGGCCGCTGCTGATAAAATTAATACCAAAGTGATAATATCTAAACTTTCTAACGTATCAGAAAACGCACGGTCAATCGTGTGCATGTAAGTGACTAAGGCAACTGGATTTAACGCCATGACTTCTTCCGCAAAGTCACTCTCCCAAGCCTCGTCCCCTTGGTAACTCAGTAAGCTTGAATTCGGTACAGCATTTTGGGCAAAAATGGTTTCGTAATGGTTTCGCGTCATGTAAATATAGTGGCCGGTATAATTTTCCGTGATTGCTTGAATCGGAATCTTGTAAGTCATTCGTTCGTCATCGACTATCACAACTTCATCACCAGCAGACACATCTAATAGATCGGCTAACTTTTCCGTTATAATCGCGCCTTCATCAGTCAATAGATGTAAGACGTTCACATCTCTTTCTTGAAGTGTGACAAAATCTGCTAACTGTTCAGCATTTTCTGGTACAAAAACAGTCACGTCTTGCGTACTAAGTCCGGTTTTTTCGACACGATAAGCTTCTTGTAAGACGTATAAATGATTATCTACTTCGACGTGCGAATCGAGAATCGCTTCATATTCTTGCTGCTCATCATAGGTCGGTGCAGACTGTAAAGTCACAATCGCATCGTAACTCATAATCTCATTGAATTGCGTATCTGCTAAACCAGCGATTGAGTTTTTCACCGCAAAGCCGGTTAAAATCAATGCCATACAACCTGCGACACCTATCACGGTCATTGAATTTCTCACTTTGTAACGAACGAGATTTCGAATCGTTATTTTTGCATTGAAATTTAGACGGTTCCAAATGAATGGCACACGTTCTAATAACACCCGTTTACCAATTTTTGGAGCTTTTGGTCGCATAAGTGAAGCTGGCTTTTCTTGCAGACTACGATAGGATGCGAGTAAAGCTGGTCCGATTGTACATAAGAGTGCGACAAGAAACGCAATTGAACCATATGATAAGTAATAATTGATTTTAATATCTGGTAAATTATATAAGGAACTATAAGCATTGTAGATAATCGATGGGAATAATTGGTAACCAGACAGGAGTCCGATTAGCGTTCCACCTAGACCTGCGATTGCGGCGTAAACGAGGAATTTCTTGGCAATATCAAAATCGTCATAGCCTAGTCCTTTCAACGTTCCCATTTGTTGGCGTTGCTCGTCTACCATGCGGGTCATTGTCGTAAAGCTAATTAGAGCAGCAATTAAGAAAAAGAAAACTGGAAAAATGGAGGCGATGGCAGAAATACGATTGGCATTGTCGCCGTAACCTTCGTAGCCCGGATTAGTCGAACGATTTTGAACAAAATAAACCGGTTCTTCCAAACGGCGTAACTCTGCTGATGCTTTTTCCAGTTCTGTTTCACCAGATTGAATGTCCTCTAGTGCATTCATTCGCTCTTCTTCAAATTCCGCTAAGGCTTCTGCATAGCTTACTTCCCCGGCTTGAATATCTTGCCAAGCTACAGCTAAGGATTCTTCACCGTTTTGGCGTTCGGCATTTAGTTCATTTCGAGCTTGATTCAACTGACTTTGACCAACTTCTAATTCACTTCGGACAGCATCCAGCTCTACACGCGCGTTCTCTAAAGCAGTTGCTTGCTCTCTAAATTGTTTATCAACTGCATTAACTTGCTGTTGACTATCTTGCAAAGCAACTTGTATCTCATTTTGTAAAATATTTTTAGCTTTTTGTAATTCAGTCGCACTATTCTCTATCTCGCGTACGGTAGTTTGATATGAGCGCTTCGCTGTCTCTAACATTTGATCTTCTTCAATTAATTGTTTTTCTACAGCTTTGATGCGTTCCGTTTCTTTGGCATATCCTTCTTCTTTTTCAACAAGAGCTGTTTTAGCTTCAGCAATTCCTTTTGCCATTTGCTCTTGAACAATGTACTCCACTTCGAGAAGGTTGCTCACACTTTCGGCTGACTCTTCGCCTGCCAGGTATGCTAAAAAAGCACTATAAACTTGAGTGGTATGACCTTGTTCCGTAACAACAGCAAGCATTTGAGCGATACGGTCCTCACTTAATTCCTCGTAAGGTCCTTCTGTTAAAAAGTCTTTGATTGTTGTTGACTGTTGCTTATGAGCTTCAAGAGCTGCTTCTCTGGAAGGAATAGCGTCTCCGTCTGCTTTAATTTCTGCGGCAAGTGTTTGTTGTTTGGCTTTGTCAGTATTTAACTGCTCGACTGCTAAAGTTAGCTGCCCTTCTTGAGCTGCAAGTGTCTTCGCATGATTCTCAATTTGCCTTCTCGCACGTTCAATATCTTCTTCCCCATCCAATAAATATTGAATTTCTGCCGCTAAGCTTTCCCCTTCTGGGGTAGGAATCGGATTTTCAGCTAAACTTTCCAACGTAATCGAACTATCCATTTGCTGTAAAAGTCCTTGGCGTTGGATTTCCCAAGTGGTTTTCTTATCCGCATATAAACGCGTATTTTCTTCCCACGTTTTTAAGCCAGCTTGATATTCAACGACGCCTTTATCAATTTCAGCTTGCTGTTCAGTAATGGTTTGCCAAGCATTGGCTATTTCTGCCTCGAATTCGGCTTTGTTCACCTGATAGATGGCAATCCCTTCATCTAACTCTTGACGGGCGTTGGCAAGCTCTTGCTCTGCATCTGCGATAAGTTGTTTCGCTTCAGCTAATTTCTTCTCGCCATCAAAAATTTCTTTTCGACCTTCTGAACGAATTTCATTGATTCGTTCGAGCGGACGGCCATTCAAAAGAACCTCAATTGCTTCAGTTTGTTCTTTTATAAAGTTTTCGTATTCTGGTGAATAGGCGTCGTAGTCCGCTGCTTCGTCAAATTGCGCGTACATCTCAGTGTAAATATCGCCAGATAAAGCTGACTCCTCCACAACTGCAAATCCATCAAGCGATCCTTTACCAACCTGTGTACTGCCGCGACTAATTTCTTCTATATATAAGGGCGAATTCACGAAACCGACAATTGTATAGGTTTGGTCATTTAAGGTAACGGCTACTTCTGCGTCCTCTTGGTCCACTTGAAACTCGATTTCGTCGCCGATTTCAAATCTCTCTTGAAAAGAGATGGCTGCATCCAACGCGATCTCATCGCTTTTTTCCGGAAGGCGACCTGAAACAAGGTCATAAGCATTTATCGGATTTCCCTTTTTTGACAAAGGAAACACTCGAATTAAAAACTCTTCTCCCACCATCGGAACGTCTAATACTTGAATCGGTTCAATGGTGATGCCATCAATGTCATCTAATGCAGTGATGTCCTCCTGCTCAATGCCGTATGTCGACAGCACCTTCAAATCAAATAGATTTTGTTTTTCATAATACGAATCTGCAGTGTCTATCATGTCTGGTCCCGTCGCACTAATCCCGGCGTAAAAACTAACTCCTAAGGTTACAATTGCAAGCAACGCTAAAAAACGGGCTTTATTATAGCGTATTTCTTGCCAAATATCTTTCCAAAGAGCTTTTTTCTTAATCATGGTTTCTGCCCCTTACCATTCGATTTCAGACACCGGTTTAGGCGTCGGATTTTCTCTAATGGCGCGAACCTTGGCATTGTTGATTTCGATAATTCGATCTGCCATTGGTGCAATCGCTTGGTTATGTGTAATCACAATGACGGTTGTGTTTGTATTTTTACAAGTTTCTTGCAATAACCGTAACACTTGCTTACCCGTTTCATAATCCAAAGCGCCTGTTGGTTCGTCACACAATAATAATTTAGGTTGTTTGGCAATCGCTCGTGCAATAGCCACCCGTTGTTGCTCTCCCCCAGAAAGTTGTGCTGGAAAATTATCCATTCGGTTTTCTAAACCGACATCGGTCAAAGCTTCCTCAGACTCCAGTGCGCGTTTAGAAATCTGTGATGCCAGTTCGACGTTTTCCTTTGCGGTTAAGTTTGGTACTAAATTATAAAATTGGAAAATAAAGCCCACATCAAATCGGCGATAAGACGTTAATTGGCGTTCGGTGTAATTCGCAATATCCACGCCGTCAATTATAACTTCTCCTTCACTAGCCGTATCCATGCCACCTAAAATGTTCAAGATTGTTGATTTACCAGCACCACTAGGACCTAAAATCACCACAAATTCGCCTTGATGAATATCAAAGTTAATCCCATCATTAGCAACAATGGTACTTTCTCCCATTTGATAAAACTTACTGACATTTTTTAATGTTATAAAGGCCATTTTCTTCACTTCTTTTCTTTGCAGTATTCTGACTTAACTAATAATTCGCGTGAACACTTCACTTAAGTAAGGTTCACGTTGGTTGATTGCTTCTGGTGTATAGCCAACTTTCAAAATTTGAATCGGATTATAATTTGTTGGAATGTCTAAGAACTTCTTATGTTCATCTGTCCCAAGTAAGTGAACATTCTCTTGCTCACTTGAGAAATTAAAACCAAGTAACGTATTGGTGGCTTGCAATTGCATATGAGCCATAATCATTCCTGCATATAAAAACATTGATTCTTTTGATTGTTCTGCTTCCTTAACTGAAATAATAAAATAAGCTGGACCACCATTTTTTAATTCATCTTGCATGAGTTTGGTCAGATTATCTTTTTCTCTGAGATATTTTTCAGCTCTTTCACTACGAATCGCAGCGATATGAAAGGATTCCTGTAAATCTTTTGCAATCGGTGCGGCTTGTCCTGCCTCTATGATTCCTTCTATTTGGGCATCTGTTAAATTCTCTTCATCAAATATTTTTGCTGGTTGGCAAGCATTAATCACTTTATCAAATTCCATTGTTCATCCTTCTTTCTATTTATAATGAATCATTGTCATTTTCAATTAGCCTTTCTTCCATTATACTATAACTATTAGCTTTTACAGGAATTAACCTGATAAAAATGCAAGACAAGGAGTGAACATTCATCATGACGAAACATGTCATCGTAGTAGGCGGCGGTTCGAGTGGCTTAATGGCAGCTTGTGCCGCAGCTGAAGCAGGTGCAAAAGTCACCTTATTAGAAAAAAACACAAAATTAGGTAAGAAATTGTTAATCACTGGTGGCGGTAGATGTAATGTCACCAATAATCGCCCTGAAGCAGAAATCATTGCCCATATTCCAGGGAATGGCCGCTTTTTATATGGTGCTTTTTCTCAATTTAATCAATTTGATATTATGGATTTTTTCACTTCACGTAATGTTGGCTTAAAAGAAGAGGATCACGGACGCATGTTTCCAGTGACCGACAAGGCACGAACCATTTTAGAAGCTTTCATTGAGGAATTGAAAAAACATCAGGTGGCGGTTAGAACTAATGTCACGGTTCAAGATATTTTGCTAGAAAATAATGACATTGTTGGCGTGCGTTTGTCGACTGGAGAAGAATTGACTTGTGACAGCATTATCTTAGCTACTGGTGGAAAAGCTGTGCCTCGTAGTGGATCAACCGGCGATGGCTACCGTTTTGCCAAAACAGCGGGACACACTATTACTGATTTGTACCCAACTGAAGCACCGATTACATCCAATGAGCCTTTCATTGAAGAGCGGACGTTAAAAGGCTTATCTTTGCGCGACGTTGCTTTGAAAGTATTTAATAAAAAAGGTAAGGAAGTCATCAGCCATCAAATGGATATGATTTTTACCCACTTTGGTGTTTCTGGCCCAGCTGCCCTTCGTTGTTCGATGTTCGTTCACCAAACGATGAAGCGCGATAAAACCAATCGTGTGAAAATGGCTTTGGATGTGTTCCCTGATAGGAACAAACATCAAGTCTTACAAGATTTACAATTATTAATTAAAGAAGCACCAAATAAGTCAGTTAAAAATGGCTGGAAGGATTTAATGCCAGAACGTTATTTAGTGTTCGGTTTGGAGCAGAGTGACATTGATCCCGACAGAACATTGAAATCTTTAGTTCCAAAAGACATTGAAGCATTCGCTGAATTTTGTAAAAACTTTTCTTTCATGGTTAATGGAACTTTGCCGCTTGAAAAAGCCTTCGTTACAGGTGGCGGCGTCTCAACAAAAGAAGTCAATCCAAAATCAATGGAAAGTAAGTTTATAAAAGGACTATTTTTCTGTGGCGAGTTGCTAGATTACAACGGCTATACTGGTGGTTATAATATTACTGGTGCTTTTGTTTCTGGCCATACTGCTGGTTTTCATGCAGCTGGACGAGGAAGTTAAAAAAAGCCTGAAGCTAGGAGATTACATTCTCTTAGCTTCAGGCTTTTTATTTGTTTAGTCTAATAACTGCACCACATTAACTTTCAAATAATTACTTGTGTCGCTTCGTTTGGGTGTTGGGAAATCTTCTGGTAAACCAAACTCTTCGACTAGTCGATAGGCTCTGCCTTTTTTCTTAAAAGCTTTGTCGATATCTTGGAGGAAGCTTTTACGTTTATAATTCGCTGCATTTGATGATAAAATTAGTGTGCCTTTTGGAGCTGCGATATCTAGCAAGTCTGCGACCATATCGGAATAATCTTTTGTCACCGAGAAAGTGCGTTTCTTTGTCCGTGCAAAACTTGGCGGATCGACAACAATTAAATCAAAGGTTAATTCTTTTCGAATCGCATAACGAATGTAGTCAAAGACATCCATAACATGAATCAAATGGTCATCTGGATTCAAGCCGTTCGTTTCAAACTGTTCCCGCGTTTTTTCCAGTGAACGATTCGCAACATCCACACTCGTAGTCTGAATCGCCCCTCCCATTGCTGCCGCAATCGAAAATGCGCCCGTGTAACTAAATGTATTCAAGACGGTTTTGCCTAACGCATACTTTTCCATAATAGCATTTCGCACGTGGCGTTGGTCAAGGAAAATCCCCGTCATCCAACCTTCATCTAAGTAAGTCACATACTGAATCCCATTTTCCTTCACAAGCAAAGGTTCAGGTGCATGCTCGCCGAAAATGAAGTCACTCGCTTCTTTAATATCATTTTGATAGCGATGCTTTTCATAAGCTCCTTTTACGAATGGGAAAACCTCTTGCAATGCTGCAACGATTTCTTTGTGGTAAGTATAGATTCCTTCACTATACCAAGAAAAGACGGCGAATTGATTGTAATAATCAATTGTTAATCCTGGAATTCCGTCTCCTTCAGCGTTAAATAAGCGGAAGGTTGTCGTTTGATCATCAGCAATGAGATGCGTCCTTTTTTCCAGAGCGGCTTCGAATTTTTGTCTAAAGAAGCTGCGATCAAATGGAACGCCCTCTTGCCAGCTATAGACCCAACCAATTCCTTTATTTTGTTGCGCTAAATAGGCGGCAGCTAGGAATTCGCCGTTAGGACTAATTAAATCAACGGTTTCACCTTCAACAAAACTAATGTCTGCTGGAAAAGAGCTTTGATTTAGCAGCGGGCTCCCTTGTTTAATGCCGTTTACAGCCTTTTTGTTTACTGTCATGCGCTTATGTTCTGTCATTATTTTCCTCTTTCATTAATATATTTTCTTAAGTTTCTCTTATTTCTTTCTCACATAGTAGAGTCTTTGTTTGACTAGCAAAAAGCATAGTCTTATAATAAATATTCAAATTTGCTTTACGAAAAATTTACAAACTTACAAATGATTAACATAAAAAATTGACTTAGCATTATGGAGGGTATTTTCATGTTTCAAAAATTAAAAGAGGTCTTTCCGAAGCAGTTTCGGTTTGTCCTACTAGCTGTGTTACTATTTTGGCTAAAAACCTACTTCGCCTATCTGGCAGAATTTTCTCTTGGAATAGATGGATTATACCAGTCTTTCTTGTTGTTTATCAATCCTATCGCAAGCACCCTACTTATTCTTGGCTTGTCACTGCTGTTTTCCAATTCTAAAAAAGGTTACCGAGCATTACTACTGTTTTATTTTCTAAACTCTTTGTTGCTATTTTCCAATATTCTCTACTGTAGAGAGTTCAGTGATTTTATCACAATTAAAACGGTGTTAAGTTCTTCCGCGACTATGACCGGACTTGGAGCAACGACTTTTCAAATCTTAAGAGTGACTGACGTCCTATATTGGCTAGATTTTGCTTTTCTACTTTGGATTTACCGTAAAAAAGTAAAAACGACGGAGACTGAGCCTCCTGTGAAGAAGCGTCTTGCTTTCACAACGATTCTTGTTTCTTTGTTAATTTTCCTAGCAAACTTAGGGCTTGCAGAAATTGACCGTCCACAACTATTAACTCGTACCTTTGACCGTAACTATATTGTAAAATACTTAGGCTTAAATGTGTACACTTTATATGATGGCATTCAAACGGCGCAAACAAACACGATTCGTGCGAGTGCTGATAGTTCAGATTTAGCACCTGTTCTTGATTATGTCGACAATCATTATGCGACGCCAAACGAAGCGACTTTTGGACAAACTGAGAATCGTAACATTGTGTTTATTCACTTAGAGAGTATCCAACAATTTTTAATTGATATGTCTCTTCCGCAAAATGACGGGGTAGAAAAAGAAGTCTTACCATTCTTAAATACGTTGTTCCATAGTAATGACTCTTATAGTTTTACAAATTTCTTCCACCAGACGTCACAAGGAAAAACAAGTGATGCTGAATTATTAATTGATAACTCACTATTTGGCTTGCCACAAGGCTCTGCATTTACTCAGATTGGGGCACATAATACGTTCCATGCTGGCCCACAAATTTTGAAAGATCAAGGTTACTCGAGCGCTGTTTTCCACGCTAACGTTGGGTCTTTCTGGGATCGAGATAATGTTTATAAATCAATGGGCTACGATTATTTCTTCAGCTCTGAATCTAGCTACACATTAACACCGGAAAATTCACTTGAATATGGTTTGAAGGATAAATTATTCTTCCAAGAATCTATCCAATACTTAGAAAAATTACCGCAACCTTTTTACACGAAATTTATTACTGTCTCGAATCACTTTCCATTTGGTCCAGATGAGTTGAATACCGTTTATGATGTTCCAGATACGAATGACGAAACGGTGAATGGATTCTTCAATACGGCGCACTATGCCGACCAAGCTTTGGAAGAGTTTTTCCAATATATGAGGGATTCTGGTTTGTATGACAAAACGGTTTTTGTCCTTTACGG
>CAZLGI010000045.1:0-9860 GCA_964558995.1 uncultured Carnobacteriaceae bacterium
TAAACAAGCTGATTTGATGGACTATTCGCCAGTTAGAGGGTGTATAATTTTCAAGCCAGATGGTTATGAAATTTGGGAGCACATTCAAGAAGAGTTCAACCGTCGTTTCAAAAAAGAGGGTATCCGTAATGCGTACTTCCCAATGCTAATTCCAGAATCATTTTTCACAAAAGAAAAAGATCATATTGAAGGTTTCTCTCCAGAGCTGCCATGGGTTACAGAAGCAGCTGGTGAGAAGTTAGAGGAGCGTTTGGCATTGCGTCCAACTTCTGAAACAATGATCGGTACGGCATTCAGTGACTGGATCAATTCTTACCGTGACTTACCAATGGAAATTAACCAATGGGCGAACGTATTCCGTTGGGAAAAGAAAACACTACCATTCTTGCGTACTTCAGAGTTCCTATGGCAAGAAGGTCATACGGCACATGAAGATGAAGAATCTGCGCGTGAGCGTACAATGAGAATGTTAGAGATTTATAAAGACGTCATCGAAAGTACCTTGGCCATTCCTGTTTACGAAGGTCAAAAAACACCATCTGAACGTTTTGCGGGGGCAGTAGATACCTACTCTGTTGAAGCAATGATGAAAGATGGAAAAGCTGTTCAAGCAGGTACGTCTCACTATATGGGTACGAAATTTGCAGAAGCATTTGACATTAAATACTTGAACCGCGACAACGAACACGTTTTTGCACATACAACATCATGGGGTGTTTCAACACGCTTGATCGGTGCAACAATCATGGTTCACGGTGACGAGCAAGGCTTAGTATTACCTCCTGCAGTTGCTGCAAACCAAGTTGTTTTAGTACCAGTTGGCCCATGGAAGAAAAAACCAGAAATCGTTGAGCGTTTGGAAGTCTTACAAAAAGACTTACGCGCAGCAGGTATTCGGGTGCTGCTTGATGATAGCGACAACTCACCTGGTTTCAAATTCAACGACTGGGAACTTCGTGGCGTACCAATGCGTATCGAATTCGGTCCACGCGATATGGAAAACAACCAAGTCATGATGAAAATGCGTGACATTGATGGTAAAGAAGCGGTAACTTTGGATGGTATTGTTGAGTTCGTGCAAACAGCACTAGCAGAAATGCAAGTTCGTCTACTTGAAACAGCTCGCAACTTCCGCAAAGAACACGAATATACACACATCGAAACGTTAGACGAATTAAAAGAGCACATCGAAACAAAACGTGCTGCAGACCAAACACCTGGATTTGTCTTAGCAGGATGGGATGGAACAGAAGAATCAGAAGAGAAAATCAAAGAAGAAACAGGCTTCACAACACGTAACATTCCATTCAACCCAGAAGTAGAAAAAACAACCTGTATCGTAACAGGGAAACCAGCGAAGCATACCGTTTGGTTAGCCCGCGCTTACTAATATGAATTTATAAAAGTGTATCAACTCAAAGCCGAATTATTCGGCTTTGAGTTTGGTACGTTTTTTTTGCTTTCAAAGCTGGTTGAGTGACACCAAGCCCGGATTCCGAAGAAAGTTTCCAGCACAAATAAAATAAAACCTCTACCAAATAATCGGTAGAGGTTTTATCAAAGCCAAAACTCTTAAGAATCCTTCTTGTCAGGATGTAAAAATGTAATGTTTTTCTTCTCAAAAACACTTTTTGCATCTTCAAGATGTTTTTTTAATTGAGCTTTTTTTAATTTTTCTGGTGTGACATCTGTACCTTCGGGATCGTAAACAGTTGAATTCAATAGAATATCATCTAAAGTTCCGCGGAATTGTTTGATGTATTCTTTACGTAGTTCTTTCTGTTCGCTCTTTTCTGCATCAGTCAAACCTTCAGCAGTTTTAGCTTTACGAGCAAGTTCGTTAATTCTATCTAGTAAACCATTCATTTAGTAAGCCATTCCTTCCTTCTTTTTTTATGAGCTGAAATGCTCATTGTACCATGCCTTCGCATGTTGTAGCTCTTCTTGAGTTAATGAGTGACCAGCCTCACCCCAGTAAGTCGTCACATCGCTACCAGCTTTTTCTAACATGCTACTTAGATCGCGTGTTTCTTGTGGCGGACAAATTGGGTCGTTTTTTCCAGCGCCAATAAATACAGGTAAACCTATTTGATCAAGAAGCTCACGATCACGGAAAGGAACCATAGGATGGTGAAGTAAAGCACCTTTAACAGCATCGTCGTAGAAATAAAACAAGCTTGCAGCAATATTTGCTCCGTTTGAATATCCTAACGCAACCACATTACCTCTGTCAAATCCATGCTCTTCAGCTGCATCATTAACAAACTGATACAATTTTTTTGTTCGTTTTTCTAAATCTTCATGGTCAAAAATACCTTCAGCAAGTCGACGGAAGAAGCGATTCATGCCATTTTCAGAAAGGTCACCTCGTAAGCTTAAAATGCTAGCCTCTGGATCAATCATTTTTGCCAAAGGAACTAAGTCGTTTTCATTACCACCAGTACCGTGCAGTAATAAAAAAGTCGGGCGGCCAGTTTTTCCAGCTGTATAAATATGTTCGTATGTCATTTAATAAACCTCCATTTTAATATCTCGATTTCGAATCAATTGTATCACAGAGATAAAAAGAGGTCAACGAAGCTGCTTCTCTCAGCCCATTACAAACAAAATTATGGAAGAAGTATGTCACTATCCATCTGAAGAAAATTCAAATCCTTTATATGAAAGAAATTTTGCATATTCGTCACCGCACCACCAAATAAAGTTGCTTGATTCCCCAGTGTTGACGGTAAAAGAGGGACGTTTTTAGCAAAATTACTAACCATTCGTTCTTTGACGAGATCAATTAAAAAAGGAAGTGAGTCAAAAATACGGCTATTTAAGATAATTAGCTCTGTATCAAAATGGGCAATTAAATTGTTCAAACCGTACGCTAAATAATCAGCAACCTTATGAACTAAGGAAACAACCTCGGAATCATTTTTTTGATAATCAAGAAAAATATCGATTAAAGTTGGTTCTTTTTTCTTAGTCAACAAACCATATTCCTTGAGCAGAACAAATTCCGAACAGTATTGCTCCATGCAGCCTCGATTTCCACACGGGCAAGAACGTCCTTTAGCTTGCAAAATCATATGACCGATTTCGCCGCCTTGACCACGACTACCGCGATAAAGTTCGCCATCAATTAAAATACCAGCGCCAACTCCGCTATGAATACTCACGCTAATCAAATTCTTCCGCGAGGTTGTAAAAGCTTTTTCTCCCATCACACTCAAGTTTGCTTCGTTCTCTAGCGTTACTGGAATATCCCATTCAGCCTCTAACGCTGCGACAAGATCCATCTCATCTAAATTTGAATAAGGGGTAAAGAGCACTTGGTTTTCGTGAACAATCCCATGAATCGCCAATGTTATCCCAATCAATTGAAACGTTTTTTCAGCAAACTTTGGTTGATGAGCTAAAATAATGTTATTTATTTTTGAGAAAATATTTTCTTTTGTCACTAAAGAACCTGCTTCATTCGTTTCTGCCAGAGGTTCACCATTTAAGTTAGTCAGCATGCTCGACAAATAATCGTAGCCGACATCGATGCTTAACGAACAGCCAGCATCACGGTTTAATTCCAACAAAATCGGAGGGCGGCCCCCAACAGCAGTTGTATCGCCAGCGCCGGTTTCTAAAACAAGGCCATCTTCAACTAGTTTTTTAACAATTTGAGACGTGGAAGCTTTATTTAATCCTGTCATTTGCGAAATCGTGGCCCGAGAGATAGCCGGATAATGAATAATTGTCGTCATAACTAAAATTTCATTTTGTTCTCGAATTGAAAATTTATTCGTAATCATGCGCGCTCTCCTTTAAGTTCAAATCTAAATTCAAAATAGGAAGAAATAGTTGTGTGTAAAAAATACTAATTTAAAAATAGCACACTCTTAATTTTAGTGCAAAATAAAATTCTCAAAGAAAGCGCTTGACTATTTGCTTGAAACATTCTAAAATCTAGTTAGTTAGTACGATAAACAAACGTATAAAAGGAGAATGAAAATGACATACTTTCCAAATGTAAACAAAATCAAATATGAAGGTAAAGAAACTGACAATCCATTCGCGTTCCGCCACTATAATCCCGAGGAAATTGTTTTAGGTAAACCAATGAAGGACCACATGCGTTTTTCAGTTGCTTACTGGCATACTTTTGTTAACGAAGGGAATGATCCATTTGGTCAAGGCGTTAACGAGCGTACTTGGGTAACAGATGACCCAATGGAAACGGCTAAAAACCGTGTTGAAGCTGCTTTTGAATTTTTCGTGAAGCTAGACGTTCCTTATTTCTGTTTCCACGACATGGACGTTGCACCTTATGGAAATTCACTAGAAGAATTCTTCGCAAACTTAGATGAAATTATTGACCTAATCGAACAAAAAATGGAAGAAACGGGCATTAAATTATTATGGAACACAGCTGACCGTCACTCAAACCCTATTTACGTGAACGGTGCTGCATCTTCAAATAATGCTGACGTATTTGCTGTTTCTGCTGCTCAAGTTAAAAAAGGTATCGACATTAGCAAGCGTTTAGGCGGAGAAAACTTTGTATTCTGGGGTGGCCGTGAAGGTTACGAAACACTATTGAATACAGATATGCCTTTTGAAGAAGAAAACATCGCACGCCTATACAAAATGGCTATTAACTATTCAAATGAAATTGGCCATAATGAGCTAATGTTCTTACTAGAGCCTAAGCCAAAAGAGCCAATGAAGCACCAATACGATTTCGACGCAGCAACAAGTATGGCATTTTTACAAAAATATGACTTAACTGAACGTTTCCAATTGAACTTGGAAGCTAACCACGCAACTCTAGCTGGCCATACATTTGAACATGAAATTGCAGTGGCGCGTAGCTACAATGCATTAGGTTCATTAGATGCTAACCAAGGTGATACACTACTTGGCTGGGATACAGACGAATTCCCAACAGATTTATATTCTGTGACATTAGCAATGTATGAAGTATTGGAAAATGGTGGGATTGCACCAGGTGGAATTAACTTTGACGCAAAAGTACGCCGCACATCATTTGAAATGGAAGACTTATTCTTGGCGCACATCGCAGGAATGGATACATTCGCACGTGGTTTGAAGGCAGCGGCACGTCTGAAAGAAGACAGTTTCTTCGATAAACTAAAAGATGACCGTTATGCGAGCTACAAAGAAGGCATCGGTTTAGACATCGTAAACGATAAAACAGATTTGAAGAGCTTAACAGATTATGCTTTAAACAATAAAGACGTGAAAAATAAATCAGGTCATATTGAAATTGTTAAAGCTAAATTAAACGACTACATTTATTAAGGAGGAGACCAATGAGTTATGTACTCGGATTGGACTTGGGAACAAGTTCGCTGAAGGGATTGTTGGTAAACCGTGAAGGAGAAGTCGTCTACACGGCTTCCTCCGATTATCCGCTGATTCATTTAGAAGTTGGTTATAGCGAACAAGATCCCAACGCATGGTATGAAGCAGCCTTAGTTGTTTTAGAAAAAGTCGTGACTGACGTTCCAGATGCAAAAGAAAAACTTGAAGCGATCAGTTTCTCTGGGCAAATGCATAGTTTAGTTTTGCTAGACGAAGCAGATCAAGTTTTGCGTCATGCTATTTTATGGAATGATGTCCGAACGACAAAACAATGCGAGACGATTCGAACGGTTTTAGGCAATCGCTTAATTGAGATTACACAAAACAAAGCACTTGAAGGCTTTACCTTACCGAAAATCCTTTGGGTAAAAGGACATGAACCAGAATTGTTTGAACAAGCAGCTCAATTTCTTTTGCCAAAAGACTACCTTGGTTTCCGCCTAACTGGTTCGAAACAAATGGAATATTCAGATGCAGCAGGGACCTTATTACTCGATATTAAACAGAAAGACTGGAGTAAAGACATTTTAACTGCCTTTGAGTTGGACGAGTCACTTTGTCCGCCATTAGTTGAATCAGGAGATAAAATTGGTAATCTGAACGCAGATTTAGTCGAGAAGTTTGGTTTCACAACGGACATCACTATCTACGCAGGTGGCGCTGATAATGCATCAGCTGCATTAGGTGCAGGAATTATTTCACCAGAAATGGGTATGGTAAGCATTGGTACCTCTGGCGTTTTCCTAGCCTATGAAGAAGCAGGTAAAGATTATAGCGGCGATCTGCACTATTTCTATCACGTTTTGCCAGATGCTTTTTACGCTATGGGCGTGACGTTGGCAGCAGGCCATAGTCTATCTTGGTTCAAAAACACCTTTGCACCAGACAAGGATTTTGAAACCTTACTAGAAAATGTTGACCAAATTCCAGCTGGTTCAGATGGTTTGTTGTTCTTGCCTTATATTTCAGGCGAACGTACCCCTTATACTGACAGCCAAATTCGCGGTAGTTTCTTAGGAATGGATCAAAGTCATACACTGAGTCATTTTTCTCGTTCTGTTCTTGAAGGCATCACGTTTTCCTTAAAAGATTCACAAAAATTAATGGAAAAACATACTGGGAAAGTGTTTGAGAAAATTGTTTCAGTCGGCGGTGGAGCTAAGAATCCGGTTTGGTTACAAATGCAAGCAGATATTTTTAACACGACAATTGTCACTCTTTCTACCGAACAAGGACCAGGTATGGGGGCAGTCATGTTGGCAGCGATGGGTCAAGGATGGTTTGAGGACGTTGAAAGTTGTGTCGCAAGATTCGTCAAAGAGGCTGCGAGTTACGAACCAAACCCCGCTCAAGTTGCCAAATATGAGAAAATCTACGCGATCTATCAACAAGGATACGAAGCAACAAAAAACATTAGCCATCAATTACAAGCTTAAATAGAGACAAACAAAAACACTTCCTCCAGCAGGAAGTGTTTTTGCCTGTTATAATATGGTAAAATGTTTCCAAGAAGAACTTAAGTATTAAGATAGAAAAGAGGTTTTTTTGTGAAGGATACCACGAATATCAATCAAACAATCTGTGATTTTATTGCTAGAGGTATCGCCCTACATTGGATTCATCCATTAGATACTTATTATGCGACAAATCGCTTACTGAATTTATTAGATAAGGATTATTATGATACATCCTGCCAATCATCGATTCCTTTGCCGGAATTAGTTGATGTCATGGATGAATTAGTCGTTTTTATGCAAGAAAAAGGCTTAATTGACGAGAGTAATCGACAAAAAGAAGAAGCCGAAGCGCAAATAATGGATATTATTACACCAGCTCCATCCGTTGTTAACCGTGATTTTTGGGAAAATTACCGCGAAGCACCGATGCGCGCAACGGATGAATTTTATGAGCTTAGTCGTGAAAATGACTACATTAAAACCCGTCATATTGCTAAAAATGAACAATTTAAGTATGACTCAAAATACGGTGAGTTAGGTTTAACGATTAACCTTTCAAAGCCAGAAAAAACAAAAAAAGATATCGAAGAAGCACGTCATGCAACAGGCAATTATCCAAACTGCCAATTATGTGCGGAAAACGAAGGTTATAAAGGTCGAGTTGGCATTGCAGGCCGAACTAATCACCGAATTATACGTGTGCCAATTGCCAATGAAAATTGGGGTTTCCAATACTCGCCTTATTCCTATTACAACGAACACTGTATTGTGTTTACAAAGAAACACATTCCGATGAATGTTACTCGCCATACGATTGCTAATTTACTGGAATTAATTTCAATTTTACCACACTACTTCATGGGATCAAACGCTGGCTTACCAATTGTGGGTGGGTCAATGTTGGCGCACGAACATTACCAAGGTGGTCGTCACCATTTCCCAATGGAGGATGCAAAAGTAACAGAAAGCTGGCAATGGGCAGGTTTAGAGTCTGTTACAGCCGAACGTTTGCACTGGCCTTTATCAGTCATTCGTTTACGCTCGCTATCTCCAGAAAGTTTAGTTGAAGCAGGAAGTAAAGTGATGGAAGCATGGGATACTTATACTAATGAAGAGTTGGATATCTTGGCTGAAACTGAAGCAGGAAAACACAATGCGGTCACGTTGATTACTCGTCGTAAGGATCATGCTTATGAGTTGGATGTTGTTTTGAGAAACAATCGCACAACTGAAGCTTTCCCAGATGGTATTTTCCATCCTCATAAAGATGTTCAACATATTAAACAAGAAAACATTGGTTTAATCGAAGTGTTAGGTTTAGCGATTTTGCCACCACGCTTAAAACAAGAGCTGGCAGATGTTGCAGCTTACTTATTAAATGAAAAAGATTCCGTAGCTAACTACCATCAAGAGTGGGCAGATGAATTGAAAGCTGCACATAAAGCTGAAAGTCTTGATGAAGCAAGGGCAACCGCCATCGTTCAAGCTGGTGCTGGTGCGAAATTCGAACGCGTTTTGGAAGATGCTGGGGTATTTAAACATACGGATACTGGCCAAGCTGCCTTCCACGCATTTGTTCAAGCCTTTCAAGAATAAGGACCGAACAGCTTAAGAGAAAATTAAGATTACATCAGTTATACTATTAAAAAGATAATGAACGGTAGCGGAAGGAAGAACTATTTTGAAAATCTTAGCCATCGAATCTTCAAATCAAACAATGAGTGTTGCAACGATGGAAGATGGAATCGTTGTGGCAGAATATACAAGAAATGGCAATTTGCAGCATAGTACTCACCTCATGCCAGCAATCGAGCAGGTGATGACAAGCTCGGGTTGGAAAAACAATGAGTTAGAGAAAATTGTTGTTGCTAAAGGACCTGGATCTTATACAGGAATCCGAATTGGCGCGTCTATTGCAAAAACTTTGGCATGGACCTTGAACATTCCTCTTGTTCCGGTATCAAGTTTGAAAGTCATGGCAGCAAATGCCACACTTTTTAACGGTTTTATTGTGCCGATTATTGATGCGAGAAGAAAGAACCTCTATGCATCGGTCTATCAAATGCAGGATGGTGTTCTGACGGAAGTTATTCCGGAAGCCCATATTGCCAGTGAGACTTTTTTTGAACAACTTGCTGAAGAGAAAGGTCCATTCCTTTTTGTCGGCCAAGATATGCGTTTATATAAAGATACGATTAACGACTTGTTTGGTGACCGTGCCCAGTTTGCTTCAGCGAAAGACTGGCTCCCGCGTGCTGGAAGTTTAGCCGCACTAGGAGAGGAGAGTCCCGAAGTAGACGTTCATTTGTTCACGCCTGAGTACTTAAAAAAATCAGAGGCAGAAGAAAATTGGCAACAAGCCCATGGTAGTGAAGGGAAGGGTGAGTATGTTGAAAGAATTGATTAATCAATTTCAATATATGATGGAAGCATTTCAGAGAGAAGCCCCTCATACACAAAAACAACGGTCATTTTCTGAACGAACGACCTATTTATCGTCCACCTTTGAAGCAAAAAATGGTAAAATAATTAAACTAGAAATTGCGAATCGTAGCCATATCGCAGATGTTTTAATAATAGAAAAGCTAGGTTATGACGGTAAAACGCCATGGGGTTATGGTGCTCTGGAGAAGGATATTGTTAGGAGTAATCAATCTCTGTACTTAGTGGTTTATCATAACTTGAAGCCTATTGCTTTTTTAGGCAGCCGTCTGCAACCACAAGATATCCATATAACGAATATTGCGGTTATTCCAACTTGGCAAAACCAAGGAATTGGTCGTCTTTTACTAGAGTTGCTTGAAGCTGTCGCAAAGGCTGAAAAGGTTGATGCGATCAGCCTTGAAGTTCGAGTGTCAAATGAGAAAGCCAAGCAACTTTACACAAACGTCGGTTTTAAATCTTTACGCGTTAAGAAAAATTACTACCATGGCGATGGCGAAGATGCTGTCGACATGCGATTTTACTTACGTGACTAATAAATAAATGAAAGAGGGTGCTCTCGTGATTGGAGCCAATCATGAAGGCGAATTAGCATCTGCT
>CAZLGI010000046.1:0-9843 GCA_964558995.1 uncultured Carnobacteriaceae bacterium
ATTTTGAAATCATACGAGCTGTATGACCAGATTCTGTTGCTGCAACGATTGTTTTAATTCCTAGGTTGCGAGCTGTATGGCCAACAGATTGTCCAATTGCTTCAGCCATGTCAGTATCTGAGTAAGCTTTCAATGCAAATGCATCTTGTCCTACTAATGCTTCTTCTGTACGTTTAGCAATAGTTGCCATCATTTGAACTGATTCTACTGGGTAATCACCAGCAGCTGTTTCACCAGAAAGCATAACTGCGTCTGATCCGTCAAAAATTGCGTTCGCTACGTCTCCTGCTTCTGCACGAGTTGGACGTGGGTTGCGTTGCATTGAGTCTAACATTTGTGTTGCAGTAATAACTGGTTTACCTAGACGGTTACATTTTGCAATTAACATTTTTTGAGCGATTGGAACTTCTTCCGTTGGGATTTCTACTCCAAGGTCTCCACGAGCAACCATTAACCCTTGAGAAACTTTTAGTATTTCATCGATGTTATCGATACCTTCTTGGTTTTCAATCTTAGGAATGATTTGAATGTGAGTTGCATCGTTTTTCTCTAAAATCTCAGAGATTTCTAGAACGTCTGATGCACGGCGTACGAAACTTGCTGCGATATAGTCAACATCGTTTTCGATACCGAATTTAATATCATCAGCGTCTTTTTGTGTAATACCAGGTAAGTTTGTTGAAACGCCAGGTACGTTAACACCTTTTTTATTTTTAAGAATTCCAGAGTTTTTAACAAGAGTTACAATTTCGTTGTTTTCGAAGTCAAGATCTGTAACTTCTAAGTCCACAAGACCGTCATCTAGAAGGATATGATCTCCAACTTTAACATCATTAATTAGACCTGGGTATGAGATTGAGAACTTTTCTTTTGTTCCTTCAACTTCAGTCATTGATACGCGAACAGTTTCGTTAGCTAATAGAGAGACGATTCCGTCTTTCATTTCATGCGTACGAATTTCTGGACCTTTAGTATCTAAAAGGATACCAACCAATTTGCCAGTAATTTTAGATGCTTCTCTGATGTTTTCTATACGAGCTAAATGCTCCGCATGGTCACCATGGGAAAAGTTTAGTCGTGCTACGTTCATTCCTGCTTCAATTAAATCTACAAGCATTTCTACTGTTTCACTTGCAGGACCAATCGTACTTACAATCTTAGTTTTCTTCATTTTATAACTCCTCTTTCAATTTTTGACAAAGACATTTAGAATGAAATCTCTTTGTTAATTTGGTAAAGCGAAAGGAACGGAACATGGCGTTTGTTTTCTAGAGTAGTGATCATATCATTGAAAACAACCTCAGTACCGATAATTCCGATACAAAGTCCTCCTTTGCCCTCCTTTAATAATTGTACAGCATTATAACCAAATATACTACCTAAAACTCGATCTCTTGCTGTTGGCGACCCACCTCTTTGGACATGGCCCAAAACTGTGACGCGAGTATGAAAGTTTTTGAATTTTTGTAGCTCTTCAGCAAATTCATGGCCTCTCATAACACCTTCAGCTAGAAGAATAATCGTATGTTTCTTGCCACGTCTACGACCATCCTCAATTTCTCGAACAACTTCTTCTAGATTGAAGTTTACTTCAGGGATAACAATACTCTCAGCACCACTACCAATACCGGTCCAAAGTGCGATATCACCAGCGTTCCTACCCATTACTTCAATAATAAAGGTTCGAACGTGACTTGTTGCAGTATCTCTAATTTTATCAACAGAATCTAAAACGGTATTAATCGCTGTGTCAAATCCTAGCGTATATTCAGTTCCTGGAATGTCGTTATCAATTGTTCCTGGTATACCAATTGTTGGGAAGCCTAATTTTGTTAATGCTGCCCCACCTCGATAAGACCCGTCACCACCAATAACAATCAAACCATCAATGCCAAATTTCTTCAGCTGTTCAATCCCTTTTTGTTGCCCTTCAATGTCCTTAAATTCAGGATAACGTGCTGAGTACAAAATCGTACCACCACGACTAATGGTATCACCTACATCGTCAATTGTTAGACGATAAATATCGCCTGCTACCATGCCGGCATACCCATAGTTTATCCCATAAACTTCAAGCCCATCATAAATCCCTTTTCGTACTACTGCTCGAATGGCGGCGTTCATTCCTGGAGCATCTCCACCACTCGTTAAGACTGCAATTCGTTTCAAACGGTTCACCTCATTATAAATTATAAAATGTGACATATATGTTAACGATTACTTGTTGTCTTTGTACTTTTTTCACTACTACTTTATCTTAACATTAATCTGATCAAATTTCCTCAAGAATCATGCTCTTTTTCTTTGTTTTATTATTGTATTACGACATTTAATGCTCCAAATAACTGATTTAATTTTTCTAAGGTCTCTTTTGTTGGATTAAAGTTATATTTTTCATTCATTAACGTATTTCTCGACTGAATGGTATCAACAATAATCACCGGATATTCACCCGGTGAAGCTAGCAAAATAGCTTGGAGTTTTTTTAATTGATTTTTGTAATGCTCTGCGTCTGTTAAGCGAATGTAGCATTTTTTTGGTTTAGGTTTGCGCTTGGCGATGTAATCCTCAACAGGTAAAATCTTTTGACCAATAAAAGTTAGTTGATCATTTCGTCGTTGATTATCAACTTTACCTGAAACAATAACCATTGCCCCCTCTTTCAAATGTTTCACAACCCGCAAGTAAGTCTCGGGGAATAAAGTAACACTCAAAGCTCCTGTGTCATCCGTCAGCGTTAGAAATGCCATTGGGTCGCCTTTTTTTGTCTGGATTCGTTTGACTTCTTTTAACACACCCATTGTTTGGATAGTTTTGTTCGCAGGTAATTCTGCAATATAAGACACTTCATTCTCTTGATACAGAAAATCAAATGCCTCAATTGGATGGCCCAAGAGAGAGTAGCCTAAGTATTCCTGTTCCATTTCCACCATTTCAGTTCGAGGTAATTCTTCTCGATTGACGAGTTTAGGTTCTAAAACTTGGAATAAATCCATATTACTTCCGCTGTATTCAATACTTGAAATAACTCCTGGTAAGGAATGCATCAAAGTCGCTCGATTATGACCAAAAGAATCCAATGCTCCGCTACCGATTAAAGGAATAATGGTATCAGTTTTTAACCATTTATCAGATAAGCGTCTTAGCAGTTGAACAAAACTTTCAAACGTACCATGACGATGACGTTCTGCTAATAATTCTTTGATAAAATCTCGTCTCAAGCCCTTGATGCCACCAAAACCAAATTGAATCTGGTTATTTTGTAGGGTGAATCGCCAAACACTTGTATTGACATCTGGATAGGTTAATTGAATATGACGCTTTTTTATGTCTAACATATAGGCTTGCATTTTATCAGAGTGGGTATTAATTGAGTTTAGCAAAGCTGCAAAGAAAGCAGCTGGATAATGCGCTTTAATATAGGCCATTTGATACGCGATATAGGAATATGCAACCGAGTGAGAACGGTTGAAGCCGTAATTGGCAAACTGATCGATGTAGTGATACACTTCCTCAGCTTTTTCCTTAGAATAACCATTTTCCAGAGAGCCTTTTATAAAATACGCTCGTTCTCGATCTAGTAAATCCTTTTCTTTTTTCCCAATAGCACGGCGTAAAATATCCGCTTCTCCTAAAGTAAAGCCAGCCATTTTTGAGGCTACTTGCATGACTTGCTCTTGGTAAACCATAATGCCGTACGTCACCGCGAGGATTGGTTCTAAGTCTGGATGCGGATAAACAATCGTTTGCTGGCCTTTTTTCCGACTAATAAAGGTATCAATCTGCTCCATTGGGCCTGGACGATACAAGGCATTAACGGCAACTAAATCTTCGAAGGATTCTGGTGCAAGTTTACGTAGTACATTTCGAATCCCAGCTGATTCAAATTGGAAAATCCCGTTCGTATCACCACGTCTAAATAACGCCAGAGTTTTATCATCATTTAATGGAATTGAAAAAGCATCAAAAGCTTGGTCATTTTGTTGGTTAATCAGTTGAACAGCATTATTTAGGATTGTTAAATTCTTTAAGCCTAAAAAGTCCATTTTTAATAAGCCAATTTCTTCTACGTCGCCCATTTGATATTGAGTCAGTAATAAATCACTTTGCTTGTCTTGCAATGGAATAATTTCAACTAACGGCTGATCACTAATAACCACACCAGCAGCATGAGTCGACGTATGTCTTGGCACGCCTTCAATTTTTACAGCTGTTTCAAATAACAAGCGGTTTTTATCGGATTCGTCAACTAATTTTTGTAAAGGTTTTGAAATACGATAAGCCTCTCTTAATTGAATGCCCAATTGATTAGGAATTGCCTTCGACCACTGCAACGCCTCTGTTGCTGACAGACCAAAGACACGGCTTGTATCTCTTAAGGACATTTTTGCCGCGAGGGTTCCAACTGTCATAATCTGAGCAACGTGATTTTTGCCATATTTATCTTTTACATAACGTAATACGTCGTCTCGTCGGTCATCTGGAAAGTCTAAATCGATATCCGGCATGTTATAACGTTCTCGGTTAAGAAATCGTTCAAAAAGTAAATCATACGTAATTGGATCAACGTGCGTAATTCGTAACACGTAAGCAACAAGAGCACCGGCGGAAGATCCCCTTCCAGCTCCCGGAAAGATTTTTTCTTTTCTAGCAAAATCCATAACATCCCAAACAATTAGAAAATAATCATCAAAGCCCATTTCATGGATGACTTTTAATTCATAAGCTAAACGCTCTTGATAGCGATTATCAGCACCTGGAACACGGTCTTCCAAGCCTTTTTGACAAAGTTTTGCCAAATAGTCTTTCGACGAGAGTGCATCTGGTACAGGATATTTCGGTAACAAGGCTTGTTCTAGTGGAATGTCAATATCAATCATTGCGGCAATTCGCTCGGTTTCCCTAGCTTCTTTTTCTAAGCCAAGCTCATTAAATTTAGAAACTATCGCTGCCTCATTTGGCAAATAAAAATCACCATTTAATTCTTCGGTTTCGATTTCTATTTGTTCGCCTTTGGCAATTTTCCTCAAAACTTGCGTACTAAAGCGATCATCTTTATTCAAATAGCGAACGTCATGCATAGCTGTTAATGAAAGAGATATTTCTTGGCCGATTTTTTTCAAAGGATCAATAAGTGCTTGCATTTTTTGGTGAATTTGAACACCTAAATAAAAATGCCCATCAGAAAATCGTGCTTGCCAAAATTTGGCCACTTCTTTAGCTTTTTCTTCTTCATTATTTTTGAGTAAAGCTTCAATTTCGCCTGTTTCACCTGGTGTAATGGCAATGAGCTCTTCAAGTCCTTCTGCGAGAGCCTGTTTAAGTTCATTTTCATCACCTTTTGAGGCGATGGTCGAGAGTGACATCAACTTCTGATAGCCTTGGTAATTTTTTGCTAGCAAAACGAGAGGAAACGATTCTTGTATAGCTATCACACCAGGGATATCTAGTTGCAGGCCGATAATTGGTTTGATACCCGCGGCCTTGCAAAGCTTGAAAAATTCAATTTGTCCATAAAGAAAGTTAATATCCGTTAAGGCAATAGCATCATAATTGCGTTCTTTCGCTGCTGAAATTAATTCAGGCAGCTTAATCGGACTTTGCAATAAGGAATAACTACTAATCACTTGCAAATGAACAAAGCCCATAGTTTTTACCTCCAATCGAAGTTACTTTTAACTATCCGTTAAAACCCTACCTGCAAAGATAGGGTTTCATTTATTTATTTTATGAACATGGCATCGCCAAAGCTAAAGAAGCGATAGCGTTCTTTAACTGCATGAGCATATGCGTCTAGTACTGTTTCACGGCCAGCAAACGCACTTACAAGCATCACTAAAGTTGATTTCGGTAAGTGGAAGTTTGTGATAAAAGCATCCACCACTTTTACAGAATAGCCTGGAGAAATAAAAATATCCGTCCAGCCATTGTCTGCTTTAATCTCACCATCGAATTTGGCGCCAATCGTTTCTAGTGTACGAATTGACGTTGTTCCAACTGCAATAACCCGGCCACCATTAGCTTTGACTTGAGTCAATGTTACAGCAGCTTCTTTTGAAAGTTGGTAAAATTCTGCATGCATTTTGTGAGAATCAAGGTCTTCTACCGAAACAGGTCTAAAGGTTCCGAGACCAACATGTAAAGTTAGATAAACGATTTTAATGCCCTTTTCTTCTAATCGTTCTAATAAGTCAGTTGTAAAATGAAGGCCTGCTGTTGGTGCTGCGGCCGATCCATTTTCTTTTGCGTATACTGTTTGATATCGTTCTTGGTCGTCTAGTGTTTCTTTAATGTATGGCGGTAAAGGCATTTCTCCTAGAGTTTCCAATACTTCTAAGAAAATCCCCTCATACTTAAATTCAATTATTCGACCACCATGTTCAAGTTCTTGAGTCACAACCGCTGTTAAAGCACCATCACCAAATGAAATCTCTGTCCCTTTTTTTGCTTTTTTTGCAGGTTTCACAAGAGTTTCCCAAGTATCGTCGATTGTGTTTTTTAGTAACAGAACTTCTAAATGACCACCAGTTGCTGGTTTCACCCCATGCAAACGTGCAGGTAAGACACGCGTATTATTTAATACAAGCGCATCCCCAGGGTGAAGTTCATCGTATATATCAGTAAAATGGTTATCACTAATTGTTTCATTCTCACGGTCTAAAATTAATAAACGAGATGATGCTCGGTCTTCCAATGGGACTTGAGCAATTAATTCTTCTGGTAATTTAAAATCAAAATCGCTAGTTTTCAAAATGCTATTCCTCTATTCTTTCATTACTTCTTCACTGGGTAACCCAAATGTAAATACGCCGTTTCACTTGCGATTCGTCCCCTTTGAGTTCTGTGGATAAAGCCTATTTGTAATAAATATGGTTCGTACATATCTTCTATTGTTTCGCGGTCTTCACCAATCGTGGCTGAGATTGATCCAATCCCAACTGGACCACCATGATAATAATCAATCATTGTTCGTAAAATCTGTCGATCAGTTGCGTCTAAGCCTTTATCGTCCACTTCAAGTAGATTTAACGCATCATCCGCAACGTCTGATGTAATCACACCGTCAGCATTAATTTGAGCGTAGTCCCTGACACGACGCAATAAACGGTTCGCAATCCGTGGGGTTCCCCTTGAACGACGCGCAATTTCTAAAGCCCCATCTGCTTCAATTTGTGTGTTCAGTACACCCGATGTTCGAGTAACAATCTTTTTCAAATCTGGTTCTTCATAAAAATCCATCCGCAAAACAATTCCAAAACGTGTTCGTAAGGGTGATGAAAGATTACCGGCCTTTGTTGTTGCTCCAATTAGAGTAAATGGAGGTAAAGTGAAGTGTACAGGACGTGCCGTAGCATCTTGTCCAATGATAATATCGACATAATAATCTTCCATTGCTGAATACAACATTTCCTCAACGATACGAGGCAAGCGATGGATTTCATCAATGAACAGAATATCCCCAGCATTCAATTCATTAAGCAAAACCATTAAGTCTCCTGGTTTTTCAATCGCAGGGCCACTAGTCGTATGGATATTAACATTCATTTCATTTGCAATGACAAATGCCAAGGTCGTTTTTCCTAAACCAGGTGGCCCATAAATTAATACATGATCCAGTGCTTCACTCCGGCGTTTTGCTGCTTCTATATAAATCGTCAATTCATTAATGACTTTGTCTTGGCCAATATATTGACTCAAACGTTGCGGTCGTAAGGATTCTTCTGAAAACTCGTCATCGCCTTCATCCAAATCAGCTGACAACATACGGTTATGTTCCTCCGTCACTGACTTCACCTCCCCTTTTATTAATTATTTAATAGTAACTTAAATGCAATTCGTAAGGCATCTTCTGTACTCGTAATATCTGTTTCTTTCTTTAACTTCGGCATAATACGGTTCACATCTCTTGCAGAGTAACCTAAGCCACGTAACGCTTCTTCTGTTTCCTCGATAAAACGGTTTTGACTTGGCGCTTGTTTCTCTTCGCGGTCGCCATCCAAATCTAAGCTGTGATCGTCTAATAAATCAGTTAACTTTCCTTTTAAGTCTAATATAATTTGAGATGCGGTCTTTTTACCTACACCTGGGAATTTCGTCAAATAAGTAACGTTCTCAGCTTCTATTGCATGAATCAGACCTGTATAATCATCATTCGCCATAATAGACAGGCCACTCTTCGGACCAATCCCTGAGACACTAATTAATTTTATATATAAGTTCTTTTCATATTCATCACGGAAACCATAAAGTTTAATGCCATCATCACGAACTGCTTGATAAATATAAACCTTTATCTCCTGATTTAACAGTGATGAAAAACGATAAGGATTCGCAGCAAATATTTGATATCCCACCCCTTGCACATCCACAACAATATAAAGTGGATTAACAGCTACCAATTTCCCTTGCATATATTCAAACATGTACCTTCTCCTTGCTAAAAAGTTCTAATCTCACACTTCATTTTACCATACTTACCATAGAATATCGGTACTAAGCCTGATTTGCTTGTAATTTATTTTGAAACAAAAAAACGTTTTTAATCAGTTTTGCTTAGTTCTTTTGTAACGATTCTAAAACAAAAAAAAGAAGCACGAGGCCTCTTTTTTGAACTATCTTTAGTTAAATAAATATTTGTAATCAGCGTAACCTTCAGCTTCTAATTCCGCTACTGGTACAAAACGCATCGCCGCTGAGTTAATGCAATAACGCATGCCACCAGCTTCTTGTGGTCCATCATTAAAGACATGACCTAAATGCGAATCAGCTTCATTACTTCTAACCTCAACCCGCTCACGAGCAAGCTTATTGTCTTTTTTCTCAGTTAGTTTTGCAATTGGCTTCGTAAACGATGGCCAACCACAATCTGCATCATATTTATCAGTTGAGCTGAATAGTGGCTCGCCACTTACAACATCAACATAAATTCCCTCTTCATAGAAATCATCATATTCTCCCGAAAAAGGACGTTCAGTTCCTTCATTCTGAGTAACTTCAAATTGAATCGGTGTTAATTTTTTCTTTAAATCTTCTTTCATGGTAAGTCCCTTCTTTCGTTAAAATGTTCTATAACTTATTATAGCACAAGATTTTATTTCTGACTCAATGCGGGTCTTGGATTCGTTTGAATAACTTTTCCATATCTTGATTGGAGAGATGAACCATTACCGGACGACCATGAGGACAATTATAAGGATTTTTTGTTTTGGCTAAATCGACCAACAAATTACGCGCTTCATGCTCTGGTAAATAATGATTAGCTTTAATGGATCTCTTACAGCTCATCATAATCGCCGTTGCTTCACGAAGTTTTTTCAAAGAAAGACTCTTATCTTCTAAGATTACATCGATTATGTCTTGGACAATTGCTTCCTCTTGATTTTTCTTAAACCAAGTTGGATGTTGATTCAACATTAAGGTCTGACTACCAAACGGCTCTAAAAACACGCCAATCTTCTCTAATTTATCAATGTTATCGGTCACTTTTATGTAATCGTCCAAAGTTAAATCAAAAGTAATTGGAACAAGTAACCCTTGTGAGTCACTTGAAACATTCGCAATTTCTTCTCGGTAGTACTCATACTTGATCCGTTCTTGAGCAGCATGTTGGTCAATCATATATAAGCCCTTCTCATTCTGAGCAAATAAATATGTCCCGTGCATCTGACCAAAATAATGTAATTCCGGAAATGTTTTTTCCAGTGCATCTTCTTTTTCAAGTCGACTCACGGTTTTCAAAAGAGGTTCATTGTGCTCTTCTAGTCGGGCTAATTCTTCTGACTCAAGTTTTTTTGGTGGCTCTTCAATCATAAACGATTTTGTATCAGGTATTGCTTCAGTTCT